>JAZDKD010000746.1:0-2398 GCA_043803345.1 Pseudomonadota bacterium | reverse complement strand
CCTGGCATCATAGGATTTCCCAGTGTACTCGTATCCACCTTTAGCCATGGTTCCAAATTGTGTGGCAGCAGCTCCAAAATAATGAGGATTTGTTATCGATAATGACCTGTTGACCGAGTCATCGTTAGTTACTCTGGCATTTGTAATTCTGTCATTCACGGCTTTAGTCGAGGATCTTCCTTGATGGCATTCCATACAAAGGCCTTCAGGCCCCAAGTTTTCAGCAATTAAACCTGAAGGAAATGTGACTGTAGGCCGAGCGCGCACAATACCTCTTTCTTCGTCTAAATGGCAAACATCGCATTCTACTGTTGTCCCAACAGGGGCATTCTTATCGACAACGTTAGGGGTAGATCCATCAGCTCCTAAAAAGTCGAGATAACCTGGTGTGCTATGGCATTTTGCACAACTTGTTGGAACTTCCCGGGGGGAGTCGTTGTTCCAATGGACAAAGGGTTCGCCTTTAGTGTCAGCATGACCTGAGGTCTTCCAGAGTCTTTCTGCCCTTGACTCTTTTGCCCTGGTAGCCAGGCCAGCAGAGCCCACTCCTTTCAGGAATAAAATGGATAGAACGATTATTATTAATACACTTAAAACCTGAGGTTTTTTTAACATTCAGTCCTCCTCAAACTATTCTCTTACCAGCGATAGCCAAAACTGAGCTCAAATATATTTGCCTTGTAATTGTTGTATCCGGAATCCTTTTCTTTAAAATCAATAAACCTGTACCCAACGCGGCTAATCATTCCGTTATTAAAAGCATATTCCAAATAACCTTTGACTGTTGTCTGAGAAATTCTCCAGGATCCTGCATTGGTGTAGATATTTCCATAGCCGCCAATTTTCAATTTTTCATCCAGATTAAAAGAAAGCGAAGCATTAAAAATACTGGATTTTCCTTTATATGCGATTTTCCATAGAAAAGAGCCGCCTGGCCCTGTCCAATAGGGCGGATACTCCACATTCCGGTTTCCGCTGCGTTTGACATCGATAAGGGAGTAGCCTGCAACCAACTTGATTTTTGATCCCTGATATCCAGCTCGAAGGTCAAACTGATTTTTAGTAGATTTCCAGCGATCAGAATCGACTTCGCTTTTAGTTGTATTTAAAAGGTATGAGCCTGAAATGTTGAATCGTCCAAACTTCATTTTTGTCGTAAGCCGGAATCTGTCAGAGCTTGTAGGTGAGATAAGAGTGTAGGGATCCTCATAATCACTGCGCTGATAGTCTGCAGTTAGATGGATTGCTTGAGAGGCATCCCATTTCAAATTTCCAAATAGTCCATTTTTCTGTGTCTCCTCTTCGTAAGTAACAGTTTCAGCGCCATCCAGCTTTCTCGTTTCGTTCCGGTATCCAAGAGTCAAGGCTAATTTAGGCGAAAATTGATATTGAAGTCCGCCTTCAAAATCCATGTTATTATATTTTAGAGCCATGTCTTCTCTTTCTTTGCTGATTGTCAAATTTCCATCCTGGTTGAATTTGTGATATCGGAAGGCTCCAATAACCGCCAGTTTATTGAACAACATATAGGTGAGGTCAAAATCGTATAGTTGAATCTCGCGCTTGAAATTTCCGTTGCCGCTATAAGCATAATCGTAACATCTATCAAGATAATTAATCCCTTCAGCGTCTTCTGAATAAGTGAGATTTGTATCTTGTTTGCTTAGTTGGGCAGAACCTGAGAGTATTAGGCTGTTAAAAGGTCTGGCATTGAACTTGAATGTGTGTGTGTTAGTTTTAAAGTCATATGGTTGATTCAAAGAAAAAGAGTCTAAAGAGGATGGATAATCTGCGTTTACTCCGCCATCAGCATAGCCTGGCAGGAAAAGGCTGTTTTCGTTCTTATAATCCTGAATTCGCTCTTCCAGGATAAATGAATATCGATTTAAATGAAAATCTAATCCGATTGTTGCCTCAGTTGATTTGTCAGATATGGGCTTATCGAATTCAAATTCAATCCTGTCAATATCAAATGAGGTAACGCTATTTCCCTTTTTGGTATATCTATCATAATTCAAATATACCTGGAATAAACTTCCCAGCCAAACTTTAAGAGATCCGCTGTCTGTCGTTCTCTCGAAATCAAAGTTGTGCAGATTATAAAGTTCTCCTCCTCCAATTTGCCGCAGGTCATTGTAGAAATATTCAGATTTTTTCCGATCATACTGGAATGAGTATTTCCCATATTTTTGCACAGATAATCCAAAGGTTTCAAAAGGGTCGCCTCCGAAATTATAGAGGCTTAGGTCGATTCGGTCTAAAAACATTTTTAGTTGCTCACTTGGCGTGTAGTGAAGGTCAAAATTGAATAGCCTGGCTCCGTTGTCTAGATTGATATCTTCTCTATATTTGAACTTGGCTCCGCTGGTATCTACCGAACGGTACCCGAGCATGAAGC
>JAZDKD010000745.1:0-2963 GCA_043803345.1 Pseudomonadota bacterium | reverse complement strand
CCTACAGATATGAGCTTTGATAACAAAGCATCATTTCTTGTGAGCAGGACATAAAACAGGCCAATCAGCGTACCAATACCTGTGAAAACATAAAGCAAAAAGTCCTGCATTCGTGGGCAGCCGGACTCAACAAACAGCCATGTCTTGCCCAGCCAGACCGCGGCAGCGCCGCTCAATAGGATGAGGAACAACCAAAACTTGCGTCGGGATATTCTTTCCATAAACTTTCCTCGCCAGAATAGTTGTGAGTGAGGCCATTTTTCTCCAGCACCTTCAAGAAATATGAGCCTTATGGTGTTATCAACCGATTAGTTGTACAACTTGTAATATTGGCCTATCTTTTCAATTTCTTCATCAGTCAGGCCAATCTTCCGAAGAGCGCGCTCATATAGCGGCTCACCGCCCGAGCCAGCGGCGCCAATTTGTAACTGACCGGAGGTGATATGCGGTTCAAGTTTATCTAACCAATTCGCAAGGGCTCCTTTAACTTGAGAAGCGAGCGGATTCAACAGGAACGCCGGTGCAGAAACTGTATCCCCATCAGCCTCATTCAGCGACACACCATGGAACGCCAGAACATAAAGGCCTATGGTTCCAAACTTAGTAAAAACGTAACGATAGGGAACATTGTCTTCATCCGCTCTGGCCCGCAAGCGAGCTTGAAGCAGAGGGTCCACCTGAGGAAAAATACGATATTGATATTCAAGTGTGGGAGTGGGTTTCGTCGCCTGCCACCACTGGCCTTCGTATTCTTCTTTGTTATCGCCCATAATATGGCCCATTTTGGTGGCCAATGTATTTTGAATATCCACAATATCAGCATTGGATTGCAAGCCCAACACACTGCGCAATCCATCCTCTGTCAAACCGGTGGCGCCGCGCAGAACCTCGGAACGGAACTGTTCTGTATCTCCCTTTCGTACTGCGTCACGCAGAAGCCACAACCACGTTTTCTTTGACAATTGGTCTAGAACATCGTTCAATTCTGCAGCGTTGACAACGTTAGTGGAACTTGGGCCAATGGTCTCCTTGGTTATCTTATATTCCTCATTTGTCTTCTTGAGTACTTCCCTGATTTCCGAGAGCTCAATGACCAACAGGCGAGTAGCAGATTTTTCCAGTTCCAGTAGACGATTAACCCGAACCAGTGTGGCCAAAAAGGTTCCCAGCAGGCCGCAAACTTCGCGTGCTTTCGCACTACTGCCGCTTAAAGGATTAAAACCATGAATTACTTTGGATATTTGCTTGCCTAGCTGCAAAAGGTCTGCAATCCAGCCGGTACTGAGAACAGAGCGGTCTTTGAAGTCCACCCCTAACAGATGATCAGCCCATCCCTTCACACGATGGGCATCATTTATTTGGTTAAACCATTCCGCATCTTCCTGGATAGAAAGGGGGACATTTAATGGGACAGAGACTCTCTGAGTCTTATCACCTGCTGGAGATAATTCATCCACACGAAATTCAACTGTCAGGTGGTCAATATCAGTGTCCACCAGATCGCGCATCGAAATTTTCCAGTCGGAAACAATGGCCTCTATCTGGCCCAGGTCTTTCGGAATCCCTGCCAGGCGGTAACGCGGGAATGTCCAACCCTTTTCCATTCGACCTAAAACATATTTCGCGTTCTGCACATCCCGGCTACGATCGTCAAGGCCAGGAACACTGACTTGGGGTTCGGGCTTTCCTTCAATATATTTCCGTTTATAGTTTGGCTCAGTCAAATCGGTCAGTTTAGCTGTTAATTGCTTGAGGGTCTCCAAATATTTCTGATTGCTGCCAAAGTCGCGGCCCCAGTATCCAGTTCGCACCAGGACGATCGGTGCACCGACACGATTCACCAACAGTTTTTGAAGATCATCTTGCATTTCGGGGAGCATAATGGCTTTGCAGGCCATCTCAACAATCTCACCCCGCACTCGCTTGGCCTTATCACCCATGCCCACATCAGGTAAATCTACATAGAACCAATTCGTGACCGCCGCTGGAAATTCTTTCTTTATCCGTAGCATAAAGGCCGCATCAGCCGCGACACCGAAGAAGGTATTTAGTGCAGTCTTATCGTTACTTACTGAACGATACGTTAATTGGCCCACACGGATAAAATTCATTGTAAGTGTCGTCTCTGTAAAGGTTTCCTTAACACTCTCTGCTATTTTTCGGGCGACAAAACAATGCGTGCCCTCCCCCGTACCACCCGCTGTGGAGGAAATAATCCAGACCTCAGCAGGATTTTCTGGACCAATATTCTGTCCATATTTTGTCAGCATATCTTTTATGGCTTGTTCAAGAGCTCTTTCATTGTAGGGATGTTCAATTGTAGCCCTCCCGACTGCAGGGGACTGCGCCAAACCCCGCTCCAAATTTGAGGCGGTCGAGAAGTGATCAGCTAATAATTGAGCGTGATTTTTGTCCTCATCCCCTTTGATAGAAGGATCTTTGAACTTCTCAATCATTGCATTAAAGACAACGGCTGTTGTCCCAACACGTTGGTCAAGATCAACAAATAATGAACGCTGATCTTTGACTTTCCAATCCCGGCTGACATTTTCCTTTGAAACATCAACCTGCAACTCGGCATCGATTCCTAAAACCGTACGCTGTCCCAAGAGCTTATAGCCGGTTCCACCGCAGATGACAAGAAATCTGTTGGCCATTGTCTTCTACTCCTTGAAATAATTTTCTTTGATGGGGATGTTTATCCATTTCCCCAACCGTGAACTAAAATACTATACATCATTTTCTAAATAAGTACAAGCATTTTTCTTATGGATTTTCATCATTGACCATGAAAACATCTATATAAGGTGGGGAATAGACCTGCTGCAGGTAGTCAAATCGGTGGGCAAACTATTATCACTGTATCACACAGAGAGGCTAAAAGCCAAAATCGGAGGAAGTGAACAGCATACCTAACAAGTTCTTCGAAAACTCATCAGTCCTTCCTTTTACTTCTTCTCCCT
>JAZDKD010000744.1:0-2674 GCA_043803345.1 Pseudomonadota bacterium | reverse complement strand
TGATAAAGAAAATCAGCAATGTGTCTGTCAGAATTGAGAATTTGCAGAAAGAGCTAAAAAACTACGAAGCTGTTGTACTGGAACATGCGGACCTTCTTGAACAGCAGGAGGAGACTGAGCGGAAAATTGAGATGCTCGAATTGGGAAAGAATAAAATATTAAACGAAAAGAAAACGCTAACCGGATTGCTTGTAAAGCGAAACGAGCTTCTGAAAACTTTAATTGAGACGGTGCTTGCGCAAAAGAACAAATATGACGAAATTATAAAATCTTTCTCATCTGAGAAATATGACGTTCTCCTAGACCTTGACTTCACTGCGGAAATCGACTTTGACTATCAAAGATTACAGAGGTTAGCCTCTGAGATATTAGATGGTAGAAAAGTAAGCGTTTATGATGAGAGCGGCCAACCAGAAATACTTCGTAGTCTAATACAATTGTATCAAGATGTCTTAACAAAAGGAATGAGTACAATTAATGAAATTGTGAATGAGATTGTTCGATTAACCGGAGACTTGAAGGGAAAAATTAGGCCTTCAGAAACGTTTACGTATAACCAATTATTCGACTGCCTTTGGGGCAACTATATGTCAGTGTCACCATGCGTGAAATATAAAAGCATACCACTCGATAAATTGTCTTTAGGTCAGAAAGCAAGTGTTTTAATTAAAATCTACTTGGCTCAAGGAACAAAACCGATAATTATTGATTCCCACGACGATTACCTTGATAATGAATCTATTATGGACGAACTTGTTAAAGCCCTTCGCCAAGCTAAGTCATACAGACAGATCATCTTGGTATCTAACAACGGTAATGTTGTTGTCAACAGCGATGCTGAACAGGTTATCATAGCTCAGCATACGAATCAGACAATTTCATACACATCAGGTTCAATTGAAAACCCTTCTATAAGAGAGAAGGCGCTCAGAGTACTTGAAGGTGGCCGTAAAGCTTTTGAAGATAGGCAAAAAAAGTATCGAATCACTGGTTGAAATTCATTTTCAGTTTCAAAAAGGATTATAGAATTCAATAGAGCGATGATCTTATCAGTTTCCGACTCTGAAAAAGCCTACATCCAACCGATTTTTATTCCCGCACATTTTTCAATTTCACCATCCAATTTCTCTCCGATTCATTATAGTATAGCACTAAGCCCGCATTCCTCTGTGAAGGCGTTCCTCTTGGTGGAGTCACACCTTGACAGCAGACGGAGCTTTGTGACTGTAGAACAACTAATCAGAGACGGGAAGCCAGCGTAAACTAAACCGCTGCAAACAAGAATCGCTGTAAGAATGACAGCACACCATACCGTAGTCAGGTAGTCAAGAAAGAAAAGGCAGTTTACGGAATGTTTAAGGTAGAAGGCGAAGAAACAATTCATCCCTTCAGTCTTTTCCTTGTCCACCGGAGATGTCTGGCGAAAATAGTGTAAACCAAATAGTATTCTATACTGATTCCTGAAAATAATCCGTCATTGGATTGAGTCGGGAATGGGATTTTGTGCGTAGAAGGGTTATGCGAACACCCTTAGAGCCGAATCAGGCGTTTGGCAGCCCGGCCGCGAGGTTCGAGGACTAATGAAGCGTTGTCGCAAAGGCGGCGAACGACAGCGATTTCATGGGATTTGGTATCGCATGGTGGGCCTGTCTATCGCGGAGACATGCCATCTACTTCAGATCAGCCGGGGGACATTGCGCGAATGGGTGAAACTCTGGAATCGCGGTGGCTCCGAGCAACTTTGGACCGAGCTCCGTTCCGGACGTCCCCGCAAGTTGGACGTTGAAGCGCAAGACATTGTGATCAAGGAGATTGAAGGACGTCTGGCTGACGGAACACCTTACAACGCAATCTTGATTCATGGCTACCTAAAAAAAAAGACCTGACATCACGGTGGGTTATTCCACCTTCTGTCGCAACCTGAACGAACTGGACTTCCGTTTGAAGCGACCGCGCCCCAAAGCGCACTTGGCGGATCCGGCAGCCCAAGCGGCCTTTGTCGCGAAGGTTCAGGCAGGGATGCAGGATGAGACGTTGGATATTTGGTTCACTGATGAAACCTCGTTCTGGGGGGATCCTCTGCGATATCGTGTCTGGGCACGCAAAGGAGTCCAGCCGACCGTCCCCTATCTCGGGCACCATTACCGGACATGTGTTATGGGGGCTGTGCGTCCTCGGGACGGAAAGTTTGTCTCGCTGATCGTCAGCACGGGGGACAGCCAACTGTTCCAAGTTTTCCTGGATCACCTAAACCAGCACCTGGATCCACAGCGGCAGACCCTCTTGATTCTTGACAATGTCTCGTTTCATAAAGCAAAATGTCTGAAGTGGGGAAAGATTACGCCAGGCTACTTGCCATCGTACCGCCCTGAACTCAATCCCATTGAACTCCTATGGGGACGGATCAAACCCAGACACTTCAGCCGCCAACTCGCCCTATCCCAAGAGCAACTCGATGACCGAGTCGCCAAAGCCCTTGTCATCTACCAAGAAAACCCCGACCAAGTCAAAACGACGTGCTCAATGGCGGCTTATTTATGAGAATCAGTATAACCGCGCGTAACCCGGCCGGAATAACAACCTCTACGCTCGTCCAACAAACCGCAATGAGGGCACTTGCTCTAACATAAGAATTCTCAGTAATTTTTTATGGATTTTTGCCGATAAGATTATG
>JAZDKD010000743.1:0-3006 GCA_043803345.1 Pseudomonadota bacterium | reverse complement strand
ACTTCATGGACAAGAAAAATTCTTTTCCCGTCAAATACAAACTCACTGAAATACCCATGAAAAATGGTCCTTACAATAATGCAGGCTACTGGGCGGAACCTGACCCCGATCATGCGGCTGAAATGATGCGCTATGTGATAGAAAACAGAGATGAGGCGCAAAGAATCGGCTCCATTGCCGGAAATAAAATGGTTGAGGAATATTCTCCCAAGGCCATTGGTGCTGTCATCAGGGACCGTTTGAACTGGATTGAACAATCCATTAACTGAACGAGCGCTTTTTTTCAAAGAGTTAATTTGTCTACAGGGGGGAGAATGTGTTCGAAGTCGCTCATGGCAACAATGAAAATCATCGCCTACTCGTTGATTCTGAGCGCCATTCTCATTACAGATCTTGCAAAATACGGCCATGCCCCCAGCTTCGGCGGCATTGTTTTTCTGACATGGCTCCCGTTTTCATGCGTTATTTGGGGCTTAATCTATTTAAAATCATTTTCACTGTCAGAACGTGACTTGATAACCACTGAGTCGTGCCTGATATCTGGTTTCTGGGTGTCAAGCCTGGCGATCCTTGTTCCGGTATTCTTGTCGCCGAGCTTCATTTTTGCCTTCGCGTTGATTGCGTCTTGGAACATAGCGCCTTTGTGCTTTCTGATGCTGCGCCCGGAAGCGCTCAGGATCATAAACTTACAGTGGTCAAATGTGTGGATACTGTTAACCGTTGGCCTAGCAATGTCTCTGTGGTGTCAAACGGGTATCATCCAGAAAATTCAAAGCGTGGATCACATCACATTCCTGCCGTGGTCCGACCATTTTGTTCACGCTTCTATAATTCAACGTCTCTACGAGTGTCAGAAACTGGGAGTTCTCCAGGAATTCGGACTAATATGCGGAATTTCAGCTCCACTTTACCATTATGGCTCATACATGATGTCAGTTGTCTTGAGGGCTGTAGACGCGATCCCGGCCATCAATATTTCAACGGCATTCTGGCTACCGATGGGGGCGATACTGTCGGGACTGGCAGCATTTGCTTTGGGAAACAGTTTATGGGGGAAAAAAGAGGGGATAGCGGCCTGCGTAGCGGTTACTCTAATGCCCGATCCGTATATGTACGGCTGTGGCCTTGGATATTTCAGTTACCATTTTCTTGGCCAGACGGGAGCCGCCCTATATTATGCTGAGGCCTTCACCGCAATCGGTCTGACACTGATTGCTGCCGCAATGAGATCAGGCGCCAGAAAAGCTCTCATGGCAGGATTCATCCCAATCATATCGTCCGTTTTTTTCAAGGCGCATGTTTTTGTTGTAGCATTCCCTGCCGCATGTCTGTGGACAATCCTGTTTTTTTCTTCCATTGCGAAAACTAGGCGCGCCATGTGGATGTTGTCTGTCGGAGCCGGTTGTGTAACGTCAGTTCTTATCTTTTCTCGTCTAGGCTACATATCTATTGGCGAACCGTGGGCCCTGGAATTCTTCCGTGGTATTTTCGCAGGCGCCTCTCCTAATGATCCGTGGATGTTTACGCGGCTATTTGGGTTCACTCAAAAAACTATGACAATCTGGGATGATCTCGTGGTGGGAACTATCCTGTTGTGGTTCGCAACATTGGGGCCATTACTCATGGTCGGTATACTTTTGATCTGTTACCTAAAGAGGAAAAGATCATTGAACTCCATCGATTCTCTGCCGTTTCTCTTCCTGGCGGTCTGGACCGCCATGGTGATGATCCTGCCGTCAAATCAATATGGTAATCTAGATGAATTTCATCACAGGCCTTTCCATGTGGTCTATTACATTTTTGTGATTTGGGTTGCAGCTAGGCTCTCTAATTTGATTTTACCGCTCAGCTTCAATAGCTTGTGCCAACACCTAGGTTTGCTGGCGCCCATGATCGGGCTGATGTTAATCCCCTGGTATTACGGTAAAGACGTTTTGAAAATAGGACCCTGCGCTCATCGCCATCAGAATTTTAAAATAGACAAGGGCATGTGGGAAGCGGGAGAGTTCATAAGATCTTACGGAAAACTCGGCGACATCTTCCTTGATTCCCAAGAGGATTCATACCTGAACGTGGTTACAGGGATCGGCGAGCAGCGTCCATTTTTATCCGAACCCTATCATTTTTTTGTATCAAGACACGCTTCAGGTTCAATTTTGGTGGAACAGAGGCAAAAATTGCATGATGAACTAAAACGTTGCGATTCTGTTGAATGTATCAGCAGAATCGCTAAAGCTTACAATGTTCGATGGTATTTAACGCATCCTTCAGACAGTCTCACATGGGAGCCGAACCTCGATATGAAACCGGTGTTTGAATCTCATGGATACCGCGTTTTTGATCTTTATATTGGGCCACGTGTTGATTGAAGCAATAAATTTCTTTTTTTTTCAGATATCCTCGAGGATTTGCCGTTAGCATCAATCGTTCGAGTGATGAATCCACCGTGAATTCATCGTTTTCCCAAAGAAATTCTCGTACCGCCTCCATCGGGCCGGGCCCAAAATTCGGTAACACAGGATGACCATTAATATTGGTGTCCTCGACGATCATGTAGCTTCCTGGCGTGACCAGATCTTTCAAATAAAATAGCTCGGCAAGAACATGATCCTTTGAGTGATCCGAGTCCAAAATCACCATCACCGTATCAAGGCCGTTCGCTTCTTCTTGAAGTTTTAGAAGCACAATCTCATCAGTAGAAGAACCCTTGATGTATTTAATCCTTTGATGACGCGGACGAGGATTGTCAAGATCAGGACCGTCACTGATATCAACGGAAAAGACCCTTCCGTGTTTCACAGCTTCCAATATAGTCGCTAGGTACAGAGCTGACCCGCCATAAAGTGTACCTGTCTCTATGATTAAGTCCGGTCTGAGTTTGAATATAAGTTCCTGGTAGATCCAAAGATCTGTAGGGAATTTCTGGACAGGAATCCCAAGCCAATGTGTGCTTCTCCAGGTGTTTTGATCGTCATTGTAGTAGATCTTGTTGAATTCAGAGATCAG
>JAZDKD010000742.1:0-8543 GCA_043803345.1 Pseudomonadota bacterium | reverse complement strand
GGTAGGCTTCCGACATTCTATCTTTTTGAAACTCGGCCAGGAAGAACTTCTCGAATGAAACGTTTTCTGAAACTATTTTCAGGAAAAGCTCCTTTGGAATCAGAAAACAGAATGTATCCTCAAGCGTCTCAACCGTAAAGTCCGGTACTCGCCTTCTAATCAAACAAGCGCCCCCAAAAGTTTCTCCCTCCCCACCGATATTTCTCAGAGTGAATGTGTCGTCTTCGGTCCTTAAAAAAACCTGCACGCTTCCTTTCTGTATGACATGAAAATGGGTGACATTCGTCAATTCCTGCCTGAAAATGGTAGTCCCTTTCGGATAAAACTCGACCTCGATCCGCCTAACCAGTTCCTCGATAATATCGACGTCAAGTTCCTTGAATGGAGAGACTCTGCATAGGAAATGAAATGCAACCTTTGGGGTCACAGCGTAATTTGAAAAATTGTCGTTCATCCCTTTTCACAGCTGGGAAAGTTTGATTTTTTGTTGACTCTATCCTTTTGAAAGTTTAACATACTTGACAAGAATAGTTTCGCTATTGTAACAATTAAATATATATATCAACTTCAGACAAGTCATCAATCCCGTCCGATTAGAATGCGAGGCCAAAGCAGGATCTCGTGACAATAGTGTTCGTGTGGTAGTTTGAGGCGGCTTCGGGGATTTGAGATCCCTTGCAAGCCGACTGTTTTGTTAAACGGTCAACGGTCTTCCACCGACTAATTGTTCGGAAACAGCGAGTTCAATTATTTTGGCTGGCTGCGCTTTGTTTTTTACGTGGCTTCGTGGGTAGCGATCAAAAAAAGCTCTTTAGCAAATTTAGTGGAAAGGGGGAAAGGGATAGCCGGAGGGAAGTTAGAGGGAATAACTTTGCCAGTCTCTACCTAGGAATAATTCAAAAAGGAGGGTTTGATCATGGAGAATGCCCCAAAGTGGTATGATGTCCATCTAGACGGGTATAAAGAAGTGGCCTACATTAAGGGAATAGATCAGTACAACGAAATGTACAGACGGTCACTTGAAGATGTGGACAACTTTTGGGCCGAGCAGGCACGGGAGTATCTTACTTGGGACAAAGAGTGGGATTCGGTTCTAAAATATGATTTTCACAAAGCGAACATTGAATGGTTTGGTGGCGGGAAACTCAACGCCTGCTACAATGCACTGGATAGGCATATTGACACGCTAAAGAACAAGGTAGCCTACTACTGGGAAAGTGATAATCCCGCCGAATCCAAGACTGTTACTTACCTGGACCTCTACAGGGATGTTAACAAATTTGCTGCGGCTCTACTTGCTAAAGGCGTCAAGCGGGGCGATCGGGTCATCATATATCTGCCGATGATCGTCGAATTGTCAGTCGCCATGCTGGCCTGCGCCAGGATCGGGGCCGTGCACTGTGTTATTTTCGGTGGTTTTAGCGCGGAATCAATAGCTAGCCGGATTCATGATTGCGGAGCGAAAGTTGTCATTACAGTAGATGGCGGATATCGCGGAGGAAAGGTTCTTCAACTCAAGAAGACCGTTGATGAGGCTCTCCAACAATGTCCAGGAATAGAGACGGTAATAGTCCTTAATAGATGTGGTCTGGATCTCAAGCTGGACCCCGGCAAGGAAAGTTGGTGGCATGACATTGTCGCCGATCCAGGACTGCCTTCCTATGTTAAACCTGAGTCCATGGATTCAGAGGACCCCTTGTTCATCCTTTATACCAGCGGCAGCACAGGGAAGCCCAAAGGTGTTCTTCACACTCACGCAGGGTACTTGCTTTACGCTGCCATGACCTGCAAACTCACCTTTGATATCAAGCCATATGAAACATTTTGGTGTACAGCGGACATCGGCTGGATTATCGGTCATACTTACACGGTTTACGGCAATCTAATCGATGGGTTTACGAGTGTCATGTTTGAAGGTATCCCGACCTATCCCAGTTTTGACCGTTACTGGGAGATTGTGGCCAAAAGGAGAGTGGACAAATTCTACACGGCTCCAACAGTTATTCGTTCGCTTGCCAAAGAAGGAGATTCCCATGTTAAGAAACATGATGTTTCTTCCCTCAAACTGCTTGGCACGGTAGGCGAACCGATCAACCCGGAAGCGTGGAGATTGTATTTTCACAATGTTGGCCGTGACTGGTGTCCTATCGTAGACACATGGTGGCAGACTGAAACCGGGGGTCACATGATGACGCCATTGCCCGGCGTAGCGCCTATTAAGCCAGGGTCGTGTTCATTTCCTTTCTTTGGTGTAGATCCGGTAATTCTCGATCCCGAGACCGGCGTTGAGGTTACAGTGCCCAGCCAGGAAGGCGCTCTATTTATAAAAAGACCGTGGCCGGGGATGGCTCGAACAGTCTATGGAGATCATGACCGTTTCATCGACACATATTTTAGTCGTATGCCAGGTCTTTATTTCACCGGTGATGGAGCGAAAAAAGATGAGGACGGTTTCTACTGGATAACAGGAAGAATCGATGATGTTCTCAACGTTTCGGGTCACAGGCTTGGGACCGCGGAGGTTGAATCGGCTCTGGTCCTTCATCCAAAAGTGGCGGAAGCCGCCGTTGTCGGATTCCCGCATGAAATAAAAGGCCAGGGGATTTACGCATTCGTAACTGTCAACACAGGCGTTGAAAAAACGGATGAACTCAAAAAGGATCTTGTCAAAATGGTCCGGACCCAGATCGGGCCTATAGCTTCACCGGACGCTATCCAATGGGCCGATGGTTTGCCCAAAACTAGAAGCGGCAAGATCATGCGTCGCCTTCTAAAGAAGATAGCCGCGGGTGATGTCAAAGAGCTTGGTGACACCACAACGCTCGCGGATCCAACGATAGTGGAACAACTGGTTCGCGACAGGGTGAGTCTCTAAATTCCCATTATCATAGCTAGACAATCAGGGCCTATCCGACTCCTTATAATGCCGGGTAGGCCACCTAATTTCATGGCGCCAACCGGGAAGTCCGGAAGGAAAGTCCAAAAAGCTTGCCAAAGTCTTATAAATAGAGATAAAATTCGTAGAGTACGGCTTATTCTTTTTCTTAAAGGGACAAAGCAAGTTGACTCTTAAAGTAGGAGTGGTTCGAGACACGAGATATCTGGAACACAAGCCGGGTCTTGTGCATCCCGAGGCCCCCGGGCGCTTACGAAGCGTCTACAGGATGCTGGATAGGGAGTTCTCCGATCGGCTAGTTCAAATTGAGCCAAAACTCGCAACTTTGGAACAGCTTCAAACGGCTCACAGTCCCAAATACATCGATTTGATAATGAGCACGGCTGAAAAAGATTTTACACCCTTATCATCCGACACATTCGTCAGCGCAAAATCTTATATGGCGGCCTGGCTCGCCGCTGGGGCCGGAATAAGCGCAGTAGACGCGTTGATGAATGGAGAGGTCCAAGCTTGTTTCTCGTTGGTTCGTCCGCCTGGTCATCATGCGCTAGCTGATCGAGCAGGCGGTTTCTGCATATTCAACAATGTTGGAATAGCCGCAAAACACGCCATAGACAGATATGGCTTAGAGAGAATTCTCATTATTGATTGGGACGTACATCACGGAAACGCATTGCAGGAACTTTTCTACAGGGACTGCAAAGTTTTTTATTTTTCCAGTCATTACATGGGATGGTACCCCAACACAGGCACCTGGGACGAAACAGGGGAAGACGCGGGCGCTGGATACACGGTAAACATTCCCGTTCCCAAAGATCTGGAAGATGATGATATAATTCATTTGTATCAGAATGTCCTAAACCCAATAGTAAGAAAATATAAACCTCAGTTGATTATGATAGCTGCCGGTTTTGACGCACACGAAAGGGACCCGCTTGGGAGAACCCATCTGACTGAGAAGGCTTACCGAGCCCTCACCCAGATAATTCTTCAGATGTCGGAAACGGGAAACGGAGCCCCACTCTTTTTCTCTCTTGAAGGTGGATATGATAGTCGCGCCCTATCGGAGTCAATCAGAGAAGTGCTCGACATGCTGACTTTCACCGGAAGAAGAGAAAGACTCTCCACTAAGACCACAATGCGTGCCGAAGAGATGTTGAGAAAAGTAAAAAAAACCCATAGCAAACACCGTGTTTGGACGTATTGATTGGCCTTTCAGGTCAGCCTCAGTTTTAATGATTTACAATCATTAAATATATAACATCACAATGGTTCGGTACCCATTTCAGGATACCGATGATCGAGCGCCAAAATTGCTATCTCTTTTGAGCTTCGAAACTCCAAGAAAACCTTTCAGTGGAAACATGATAAAGACTCGACTGAGCCCGGAAAATCCAGATGCCAATCTCAAATCCTACTACCAGGTTTACCGGGGATTTTCTTGGAAAATGGCCAACGATCTATTTCCTACGTATGTGACAAATCAGTCCAATATCATATCCGAGTCAGTCGACCGTTGGGCTGCCGACGAAAAAACCAAAAACAAGACGGCTCTGATATTCGAATATGCCGGAGAATTACAACGACTGACATACGAAGAGCTGAGGCAGGAATCCTCTAGAATGGCCAATCTGCTTATTCAGAAGGGCTTCTCAAGGGGTGACACACTAATCATATGTTCAAAACCTTGTCCGGAATTTTGTTATGCGGTAATTGCCTGCGCTCGTCTCGGGGTAAAGTTTTGCGCACTAGGCGCTCGTTTTTCTATCGATCGGCTTAAGATGGCGATATCTTTGCTCAGACCTAGAGGAGTACTACTGCACAGCGACGTGTCGCCGGAAACCCTGAACAAAGACCAACTCAATGTCGACACGGTCTTCATAGCGGGCAATTCTTCGGACGAGGTTGAAGGATGGCAGTGCAGACTGGGCGAAACCTTACAAAGCATGGAACCATCTTTTGAGAATGTAAAATTGCCCATTGATGAACCACTTTATAACTGCCTGGAATGGGACCCATCCGGCGAACTTCAATACATTACTCATGCTCATAAGGACATGCTAGGAGCATACGTCACTGGAAAATATGTTCTTGATTTACGGTCTGACAGTGTGCTGTGGACCGACGCCGACCCAGGTTGTGTCCCTATGGTCATCTATGGTATTTTTGCGCCCCTTCTCTGCGGTTGTACAACGGTTGTCCAGGGAGACACCTTCTCAGCTTCCACCTGGTACTGGACTCTGGAACGACTCGGAGTGTCGGTGTGGTTTACGGACAGCTTAAAGCTGAAGAGACTGAAAGGCGAAGGGGATGACCTGTTAAAAGGTTACGACTTCTCAAGACTGAAGAATATAGCCACGGTCGGGGAGCCTCTAACCTCCGAATTGTTCCAATGGGTTAGAGAAAAGTTTAGAAAGTCCCCTCACGAAATGTGGATGATGGATGAGACAGGAATGATTTGCCTTGCGAACTTCCCTTCTGAGCAGATCAAGGTCGGATCTATTGGCAAACCCGTCCCAGGAGTTGAGGCCTCTATTCTGGATGAGAACGGAAATACTCTGCCCGGGTTTACTCTTGGCCAGCTTTCGTTGAGGCCGAATTTCCCCTGCCTGGCGATTGAGATGGGGCCGGAAAACATTTATTCAAAGGGCAGAATTCGGGATGGATGGTTTTTTACCGGGGATTTAGCCCTTAAAGATGATGACGGCTATTACTACTATTTTGGCCGGGTTGATCATCTAATCAAGATTGGACAGTTTTTGACAGGGGCCCCGGAAATCGAGCAAGCCCTGCTTGATCATGTCGACGTTGATGAGGCTGGAGTCATATCTAAAAAATGTCTAGGGGTTGGACCGTTTTTCAAGGCATTTGTGAAATTAAAAAATTCAGGATCTGACTGCGATGAGTTCGTCAAGGAACTTCAGGAATTTGTAAACAAACGATTATGTGTAGAAATACCGACCCTCGAAGTTGAGGTCTTGGAAGAATTCCCCAAAGTAAATTCCAGAGGTTTGTTAAGAAGGGTTCTGCTGGCCAAAGAATTGGGGCTCCCAGTTGGTGATATCTCAAGGTTAAAAGAATGAACACCCTGCGATTTCTAGATGGCGTATTTTCTTAGTTCAGCCGATCGGCCACTGCCGTAAACCTTTAGAAAGTGAGTTCAGAGCCGCGAGAAAGGTGCTAATAGGACAACTGTCTTAACTTGAGAGTAAAAAATCTGCATAGGTTGATGCCGATCTGAGGATAAATTCTCATAATTCCTTGGAACTGGCTGTGGCGAAGGACATAGGCCTGAGTGGTACCCACTGCCACACAAGTCGCATTAGCCGTTTGCTTAGTAAAAAGGCTTAATTCCCCCACAAAAGAACCAGGATCCAATATGACCTTCTCTATTTGCTCCGGGGTTCCGTAGTCCTTGTAAATGCCTATTTTCCCTTCTACCACCATGTAAATCGAAGAATTTTCATCATTCTCTCTGATCATAACATCACCAGACGAGAAGCGCTCGATGTTTACGACCGAGGCAATAGCGTGAAGCTCTCTGACTCCCATTCCTTCAAAAATACTGAATTGTTTTAATTGGTTGATTCTTCCAATTACGTCCGGCATTTCAGCCACCTCGTTGTTCACACGTTTAAGAGCGTAATCCACAACCTGAAGCACGTCTTCAGTTTTGTCATTCCTGTGGAATTCGATAGTTGGCAGATAAAGCTTCGAAGTTTGGCTTTCCCCAATAACATACAGCGCCAGTATCCTCGTTACAGAATCATCCGAATTAGCCAGAAAGGTCAGGATCCGTTCCGGGTTTTCGTTTCTAATAAGAGGAAAAAGTTTTCTGCCTCTTTCTATCTTTTCATAAAGGGGGATGTCTTCTATCAGCGGAATCAGATAAGGGACAATTTCACGCTCGATAGAATTTTCCACAAGTTCTACCGCGATGGAAGCGGTTTCAGACTGAAGGGCTTGATACATAAGACGCATGTCTGCATGATATACCCAGAGAGCGTAAAAGATAAGGCTCAAAGTCTCGTCGTTAAGTTCCTCAAGATATTCCTTGAGCATGTTCACGCTCGGTGAATCAGGCACGGAATTGAGCACATGAATTGCGACCAGATTCGAATACGCCAGCTTAAGCTCCTGACCTAAAAATGGAATCATTTCAAAGTCTTTAAGCCCGGAGAGCCTTATTACCTCCAGGATGCCCTGCTTGGTGCGAACCGGAGCGTTCAGGAGTGAAACCTCCAGAAAAGGTAATATGGAGCCCTTGTAAGCGATTAGGGCCTCGATTGCTGATTTGCGGGGCTCTTCTTCCATGTCGCCAAGCATTTCCACGAGACGACCGACAGCCCTGACATCCACGGAACAGGCAAAGGAAAGCGCCGCTTCCGCTCTGGTTGAAGCGTTTTCATCATTTATAAGTCTTAGCGCTGTGTCTGGATCTATATTTGGAGCGGCCACCCGCAACAACTCAGGATCAATTTTTGTCGATCTATCCTCAACATTCAGAGGACCAATCTGCGCTACAGCCGTGCCGCTATCCATTGCCCGGACAGATTCAATCTGATCAAAATCTATCTCTTTTTCTACGATGACTTGTTTCAATGTTTTTGTGTAGCGTTTCCGAAAAACGAGCGTTTCGTAGACCCAGTAAACCGCCAGAACAAAGGCGATCGATGAGAAGTCTTCAGCATTCATCACGGGCTTGAGCACAATCATGAGGAGGGAACCGGTGAGCATACCGACTTTGAGTACCGTCCCTCTTATAAATGTACGGCTCCAGGCCATCAGGTCAGAAGGGATTACGTTGAAGAAAACTTTGTTAATAGGGCCTGCCACCGCTCGTTGGATTAGCAGGCTTGTAAACTGACCGTAAGAAGCTACATAAATATTGAAAAAAAAGTATAGGGAGCCGAAAAGAGCTGCAAAGTTGATAGGTTGAACAAGGGATGCGTTCGTCAACCCCATCGACTGGTAGACGCGTCCCATTAAAAAAAGAAGAACAAAGGTTATTGACGTAGTCAGACCTCGGAACACGCTTAGGAATGTAATGAGTGTCTGTTCCGAGGCGAATGTGTGAGTGGCTATTACACTGAACTGGTAAGAAAAAATTGGTAACAATATGTTTGGAATGAGCCCGGTTATGATCAGATAACGCACAATGGGATA
Source organism: Pseudomonadota bacterium (assembly GCA_043803345.1). Taxonomy (GTDB): domain Bacteria; phylum Desulfobacterota; class Desulfomonilia; order Desulfomonilales; family Desulfomonilaceae; genus CAJBEZ01. The sequence goes on along the minus strand of JAZDKD010000742.1, from coordinate 481 downwards.
ACGCGCTATTAATCCGGGCACTTCACTGATTTTTGTTGTCTGGGCTTTTTGAGTGGAAGCCTTTGGCTTGAGTTTTCCGAAAAACCTCTTACCGGAAATCAGCATGAATATGCCAACTCCTAATGAAACGACGCCAAAAAGTATCAAAACCGGATCTTGACCAACAAGCGCAGTAAAAGGCCCGGTTCCAAAACTTCCAATCGTGCTAGCCAAAACCTGGCATGCTGTGACATAAGGAAATAGACGTTTTCCTTGACGCGCGTCAAAAAGATCACCCGCCACATTCCACAAATAAACTAGTAAAATAGAATCCAAAAGATTGAGGATCTGATAAAGTATTGGATAGGCTAATGAAATATCGGCCTTAACCATCACAAATAGAATGAACACCGATACTCCACAGATAAGGAGTAACCAACTCAAAATAGAGTAGTCCAAAAAGAGGTGATTCAGTCTATTGGCTATGCCGAATAAGACGAAT
>JAZDKD010000741.1:0-5634 GCA_043803345.1 Pseudomonadota bacterium | reverse complement strand
CGCTCATTTTTATAGCAATTTATATCTATTCTGAATCACCCTGTCGGCGCGAACGATTCACTATGAGTTTTAAAGGAACACTCCCATATCTGGTGTTGACAATTTCGTACCTGACTTGGCGAACACTGGTTCTAGGTGGATTGGGAGGCTATTCGAGGACTGGCGGCGCACTGGAATTTAGCGAAAGATGTACATATATTGTTAATATACTTCACAATTATATCATAGACTTGATGTACCCGGCCGATCCAATGGGAGTGATGAATTGTTGTTACGCAAATTGGTGGACTCTTGTGGCGGTTACGTTCTTGTGCGCGTACATGGGTTTATATTTAGTGGGGTTTTCTGTTGTCAAAGGTTTTTCTTGCAGGCGTGACTCGATTAATCTCATCTTAGTTCTTGCTTTGTGGCTTCTGATGCCACTGCTTTTGTTTATAAACACTTTAACGTTTTCTCATCGGAGTATGTACATCCCGGCAATTTGGTTCAGCGCTTTACTGGCATATCCCATGGCTGAAGCCATGAAATCGACGTGGAGAGCATGGTTCAGATATCAATCTGATGAGCGGAAGAATTTGAAACCTATTCCAAGCCTTAGCTCAAGAGAAGTTGTGGTTGCAATGGGTGGTTTGATGTTCTGCTATTTGCTTAGTTATTCGCCTTTGGTCCGAGATTACGATCAATGGGAAGCCAGCGCTAGCATGGGACGAATAATATTGACCAGTTTGGCTTCAGGAACCCATGAATTGACTCAGGACGGTCGTGTGAACTTATATAATCTCCCCGAATGCCTAAAGTCATATCAAGACAAGAAAGCTAAGGCCAAGGAGGTAACTTATCTTAGTGATTATAGCATCAAGTCGTGGTTGAAGATGTGCGGCGTCCACAAAAACCTGGATGTGGTTGTCCATAGTAGATCTCAGCCATGGGATTTTTCCGGAGATCTAAGTGTCGCCATCCTCCATCAGGGTAAGAAGAATCTGCGGGCAATAGTCAGGATGAAACCGACTGTCCACAAAAGCGCCTATATTAAATGATAGAAAAAGTGGCAGGGCAGGACGAGATCTAAATTAAGGTTTAAACAAGCCGAATTTCTTAGATAGCCTATCGGAGGATTCCAAAGGTTGTCCCGTAACAGACTGAGAACCTACCTTATAGCTCTTGCCATTGTAGTAAATGTAATCAACTTGCTCCCGGTTATTCAAAGTCCTTTTTTGGGGGATGACGCGTGGAGGGAATCCTGCATTAGTGGCGTGGCGTTATTAACAAACACAAGTCTCGGAGAAATTTCGTGGAGCGTGACTAAGGATTTTATTAGGGACGGTCGCTGGTACCCTTTAGTAATTTACTACTACGCCGCTTTCTATTACTTGGACCGTGCATATTACAAAGCGGCCGAAATTGTCTTGATTATTGTAAATATTGTCCTTTTTGGCTATCTCGTTCAACTTGTAACCGGGCGAAAGGTCTTTTTCCTGATTACACTGTTGGTTGCTCCGCTATTTTTCCAGTTCAGATTTTATCACGACCCGATCCTGTCTTATTACTACCTGATGCAACTGGAGTTTCTATTTTTAGTATCGTCTTTAATTTTTTTCATATTGTTTATTAGAAACTTCCGAAGACTAAACTTGGTTCTCAGCATAGTTTTTTTTGCAATCGCCCTGCTGATTTATGAGGCTTTCTATTCATTTTGCGCCATGTATCCGCTAGTCGCCTATACCCAACTTGGAGCTTCCCGCAAGAAGCTTATAATATGGTTGTCCGCTCCATTTTTCCTGCTGGTTCTTGCCAATGTCGGCATCACGCTCTTTATAAGAACACACTTTCACACAAGTTATGAGGGAACAACTCTCAGCCTGCAATTTGGCCCCTGGTTTATGGCTTTCCTGAAGCAGGTCTTCGCTGCTGTTCCCCTAAGTTATTTTTTTTCATCAGGGTGGCATGATCAGATCTTGGATTATGTCCTGGTTCATTTCTTGAACCAGATTGTGGTTATCCTAGCTCTTTGGACTGTTTTATGGCTCTTTGTGTGGGACTATGCGGTTCGTCGGGAATCTTACGTCAGCCGAAAAGACGCGATTAGTCTGGGGATAATGGGTTTAGGTTTTTGGATCCTACCAGCCGTGATTGTGACACTTTCCGCCAAGTATCAAAGAGAACTGAAATGGGGTTTGGGATATTTGCCTGTATATGTCTCAGGTTTCGGCCTTATGATGATCCTGCTAATGGCGCTGGTTTTCATGGATAGCGCCTTGAAAAAGATGACGAGGTTTTTCCGTAGATCATTGGTAATAGCGTCTGCAGTGGTTGGAGGGACCCTGATTGGCGTTAATTTCATCAGTAACAATATCGTGGTCCAGGGATACAATGATGCCGAGCACTATCATCGGAGCCTCATGGAACAGGCTCTTGACGCCGGCTTAATGAAAGGGGTTGAGGATGCCTCATTTATTGTTTTTGGAAATCCGGTCCGAAGTTGGGATGAAGCGGCTTTCTATCGCATGCATTCCGGTTTGACGCTTCAGGTGGTCAAGCCACCTGGTTTTGAAATGGACAGTTTGTCGGGAGTGTTATCGTACAAAAACGCCTTCCAGGATTATCTAAGCCAATCAGGTCCTCCGGATGTTTTTGACTTCTCGCGTCTTACAATTCCCAAGACGAAATTTTCAGGATATTCTGCAAAATTCGAGGGCACACAGGGTGTCGTCGTCCGCCGCAACCTGGAGTCAAACACCACCGTTTCACGTCCGAACGTTTTTTTTGTCAAGTACGAGGCTGAAACAAAGGACATGGGATACGCTTTGTTGGCTCACCTGACAAAGCTGCAAGCCTTAAATGATGCGCAAATTATCTCAGTCGCTGACTCCATGCGTATTTACATCGCGATCCCAGTGGGAAAAGTTTATAAGGAAATAATTATCTCCGGAAACTGGATAGATCCTGTTTCTATGAAAACAAATGGAGCCTTTCTTTTCAAAGACAGGGAACTTAGTCTGTTGGCGTCGCAAGCGAAAGGAAAGATTTTTGAATTACCCGTGGCTCTCACGGGGAAGGGCATTGATCCTGCTTCAGTTGTGGCTACTCTCACTATGACTGAAAATTGAGTATTCCTGGAAAGTATTGCCGACTGCATCAGCTTAATCCCTAAGAAATCAACTCCCCCTCATTAACAAGACTAATTTCTCAGTCCGCCGATCAGTGATTTGGTTTCATAGGTCTGCAAAAGGACCTATTATTCAGGATGCGCCTCTTTCCATATCGAGAATAGCAATCCAAGCCTTCTCTTTACTGTCACAATTAATCATCTTGTCCACGAAATTTTTATTTCTTGCCAGTCGGCTAACCATCCCCAGAATCCTAATCTGGACATTAGGGTCTTCTTCCGGAGCAATTATGAGAAAAATCAACTTAACCGGAATCTCGGTAGCAACATCTTCAATCCCATTAAGGGCTATCCCCAAGGAAACTATAGGTCGCCTCAAATTTTTAATGCGAATATGGGGGAAAGCGACCCCATCATTAAAGAATGTTGATGATTCGTTTTCACGTTTCAACAATTGATCCAGTATTAAATCGGGAGACGTGTTGGACGCTTTTGCCACCTTGCTGGTAAGCTCTTTCAGAACATTCTCTTTAGCTACAAGGTCTTTCCACATGGCAATATTGTCAGGCGAGAGAAGCGAAGTAAGGCGCAAGGCCTTTTCTGTGTCCACATTACCGTGATGCGCTTTGACTGCGCTCCCGGGCTTATCCTGTTCACGAATTTCTGGGACAGAGGGCCGGCGAGTGTCAAGCACAACAACTGTGAGCCCTCTAGCATCCTGGATCAAGTGTTCAACAAGGCTGCGTTTGCCCAGAATTCTTTTCCAGAATGGGATTAGCCCTGGAGTTCCAATGACAATATGTCCAACCCTGTATTCCTTGGCAAAGCGCAAAATTGTTTCAGGAACATCTTCACCTTTGTATGTGAAAACGATGGCCCCCAATTGCTTGGCCAGAGTTAGGGTCTCAGATATAATGCTTTGCGTCCGAGAATCTATTACAGTCGGCGCTTCAGATGGAGTTTGAACATACAGAGCGTACCAGTTTCTATTCAATCTACCTGCCAAACGGGATGCGTAACGGAGCAGTTTGGCGCTATTGGGCCCTCTTGAGCTTAAAGAAACCATTACCTGGTCAGGAGCGATTTGGCTTTCATCCTCGACATGTTCGCGTCTTTTTAAATCAATCTGAGAAACAAGTTCTCGAAGTGTGAGTTCCCGAAGAGTTTCAAGATTGGTACTCGTAAAAAAGTTTGAGAGAGCCGTTTGGATGCGTTCAACAGGATATATCTTGCCATCTTTGAGACGCTCCTGGAGGTCTTCAGGCGACAGATCAACGTTAACGATTTCATCCGCCTCGCCGAGAATCCAATCTGGTAGCCGCTCTTTGACCTTAATGTGAACACTGTTCTCCACAGTGTCATAGAGGCTCTCGAGATGTTGGATGTTTAGAGTTGTTATGACGTGTATGCCGGCGGCCAAAATGTCCTGAACATCTTGATATCTTTTCTGGTTTTGCTTCCCGGCATATTAGTGTGCGCTAATTCATCAATCAAGGCGACGTGAGGATTTCTTGCCAGAATAGCTCCAACGTCCATTTCCTCAAGCGGGATACCGCGATATTCTTCTTTGTGTTTTGGAACAACTTCCAAACCTTCAGTTAGTTTTGCGGTATCAGGCCGGCCATGAGTCTCAACCAGGCCAATCACCACATCGATACCATCTGCTTTTAATCTGTGGCCTTCTATCAGCATCTGATAAGTTTTTCCGACTCCAGCGCCGTAGCCCAGGTAAATCTTGAAACGGCCTCGCTTGGACCTGCGAATCATTCGTAAGAAACTGCCGGCCTTGTCTTCAGCTATTGAGTTCAAATTCACCTCGCGTCGAGCGCTAAATTCAACATCAAGACATTTACCCTGGGTTCCCCGAGAATTCCCAGGTCTCTTCCCTCCTTATTGAATTCAATCTTTGCAATTACCTCCATTTCGTCGATATTCCGTGCCTTGGCGACACGTCTTGCCTGTATCAGAGCATTCTTAACGCTTATATGCGGGTCAAGACCACTGGCCGAAGTGGTCACCGCATCGGCAGGGACAGGAAAACCTGAAGGCAGGTTGTTTTCCGTGCGATATTCCTTGACACGCTCGTCTGTCGAATCAATTAGTTTTTGGGAGGTAGGTCCTAAATTGCTACCCCCAGAGCTTGCGGCGTCATATCCTGATTCTCCCGCCACCGATGGCCTCGGATGAAAATATTTCTTGTCTGTAAAATTTTGGGCAATTAGCCTGGAACCAACGGTCTTACCATTTCGAATAATCATCGAACCGTTCGCATTGTAGGGAAACAGTGTTTGAGCAACTCCCCATACTGCAAACGGATAGACTGCGCATACCAACGTCGCCAGACAAAAAGTGACCACCAGCGAAATACGAATCTCCGATACCAGATTGTTCATCCTGTTTTTCCTTTCCTAGGCCAGATGAAGCGTCGAAACAAACAAATCTATGAGTTTTATCCCCAAAAAAGGCGTGACTAGTCCACCAAGGCCATAAACGAGGAGATTCCGACGCAGTAGCGCAGCGGCCGAGAC
>JAZDKD010000740.1:0-3874 GCA_043803345.1 Pseudomonadota bacterium | reverse complement strand
AATCCCAGGGTCCCAGCGAAAAGAACAACGCCGCTTTTTTGAACAGCTTTCCTCGCTTCATCCATCGGGATGAAAATGGATAAACAACCACCAATCTCTCCAGGACTATAGCCTTGTCCAGAATGACAACTCAAACAATCTTCCGTGACATAAACAGGGGCGATGTACCTCAGAATGGACTTTGAACCGTCATATTCCACCCGGAATATTTCTTTTTCACCAGACCTTTGGAAAGTCTCAATAGCCTTGCTTTCCAGTTCATCAGGCGCATTGTTTGGATTCAAGTAGTTAACGTTTGTCAGTTTGAAGTAATAAAGTCCGTTTCGGGAAGCGCGCTCTGACAGTTCGGTTGTTACTATAGAGGGAGTCATCTTGGTGAAGACGGTCCCATCAGGGAACTTTAAATCGGGATCTTGTAGAAAAGGATTTGACGTGACACCATCGCGTTTTTCACGTAAAAGCGCTTTATGTTCAGCTACCCATTGCCTGGTAACCGCAATCTGATTATAAAGAATGGTAGCCTGCTTACGTACCTGCTCCATTATCTGATCTTCCTGATATCTCCAGAGCCAGAAAAACAAACACGTGAACACCAGCGCGATTGCCGCTGAAGTCACTACCAGAAACTTAAACGACACATTTAGCCACGAGAAAGACCAGAAACGATTTGACATCAAATTACACCTAAATAAAAAAATAAATTTACACTTTCTTTACATACTTTTACAGCATCTTTACCTAAATCTTGGTCATAATCAAAATAAGAGAAAGAAAGCGTTTGCAAGAGGCAGAAAAGTCTCGTTCGCCTTAACAGGGACTTTTCAGCAAGCGTTTGCACGTCAAAAAAGCTTTTTGGCCGCAAAGATTACCGAGACAGGGAGTCTAAATCATGAGAAGAGTCCTCATCCTGGTCGCAATTTCGGTTTTTATTTTGTGCAACCTGACTTATGGGGCCGTGAAGGTTGATCCAAAACTGTATGGAGCGCCGGAGGGCCAAGTCTGTATTAAGTGCCATGAGTTAAAAACACCGGGACTATACAAGATGTGGAGGCTCGGCAGGATGGGGCAGCAAGGAGTGAACTGTTACGATTGCCACAAGGCCGAAAAAAAAGTTGACAAAAAGCCAGGTGATCCGGATGGCTTCGATCACCGAGGTTTTTGGATAGCGACCATAGTCAGTCCGAAGGATTGTTCACGCTGTCACAAGGATCAATTTGAACAACAGCAGGGATCACATCATGCAAAGGCGGCTGACATTCTGAATTCCCTCGACAATTACCTTGGATCCGTTGTTGGTGGACCTGCGGCGGTAGCTAATGGGTGTCGCCAATGCCATGGTTCAAATGTGCAAGTTCTTGCGGACGGCAAATTGGATCCGTCAACTTGGCCAAACACGGGCATAGGTAGAATCAACCCCGATGGAAGCAAAGGCAGTTGCGCTGCATGCCACACCCGTCATCGGTTTTCAAAGGAACAGGCCAGGCGACCTGATGCTTGCGGTAAATGTCACCTTGGTCCTGATCATCCACAAAAAGAAGTTTACGAGGAATCCAAACACGGTATTCTTTATCAGGCTTATCGGGACAAGCTCAACATGGATCGCGATGAATGGGTTGTTGGCGTCGATTATCAGGATGCCGCAACTTGCGCAACATGCCATATGAGCGCTACCCCCAACCAACAAGCCACACACGAAGTAGGAGCGAGAATTTCCTGGACCCTGAGGCCTCCAGTTTCAAAAAAACTAACCGAATGGAAGGCGAGGCGTGAACGCATGCAGGATGTTTGCCGACAGTGTCACGGCGACCTAATGGTAAATGCATTCTATACACAGTTTGATGATCTCGTGGATCTTTACAACAATAAATTTGCCATCCCCGCCACAAATGTTCGTAATAAACTTATGGAACTGGGCAAAATTTCTAAAGCTGATTTTGACGACAAGATCGACTGGACTTATTATGAATTGTGGCATCACGAAGGAAGAAGAGCCAGACATGGCGCAGCCATGATGGGACCCGATTACACCTGGTGGCATGGGCTTTATGAGGTTGCCAAACATTTCTATCTATATTTCATTCCGGAAGTTGAAAAAATTATGGGTAGCAAGGAAGCCGCTGCCCCCATCCTAAACGAATATGTTTTAAAGAATCCTATGCATAAATGGTACAAAGAAGGGATGAGCAAGGAAGATCTTCAAAAACTGGAACAGTTTTATCAGCAGAGATACGGCGGAAAAGAAGCAAAATAGTTGATGAAACAGTAGGCCAAGTTTTCAAGGCGAAAGTCATGACAAACAAGATACTGATATGTCTGGCGGTGTTGACCGTAGCAGTCTCGTTTCTGGGAATTCAACTCCATGAGACCAGGATTTGTGTGGCCCAATCGCAACTTGACTCAGATGAGCCTACACGGAAAATTCAGGATTCTTCTGACCAGGAATTCCCAGTTCCACTAAAGCCACTGTCTAAAGCAATTTCACCGTGTAGGGCATGCCACGGCCCGGAGAAGGATTTTCCTGTCAATTTCAAGCGAAGGGAAGATCTACTGGTGCATACAAACATCAAACTTAATCACGGAGGCGTTAGATTGTGGTGTCTGGATTGCCACAGTCCCGACAATCGTAACTTCTTGCTGCCGTTGAGTGATGGAAAGGCGATAGATTTTGAGCGCTCATACTTGCTCTGTGGCAAATGCCATGGGACAAAATACAGGGATTGGAAATATGGTATTCACGGCAAGAGAACCGGGTCATGGAATGGGGCCAAAAACTATTATCTATGTGTGACTTGCCATGATCCTCACTCGCCCCGTTTCAAACCCTTGGCTCCAATGCCTCCACCTGAAAAACCCTGGACCCCGAAAGAGTCTGCGCAAAGGAAATGATGGTGAATCGGCCATGAGCGAAGAAAAAACCAAAGAACCAGGCCAAACAAGTGAACTCAAAATCTCCCCCGATCCTGCGACCTCTCTGGATGGCGCAGAAGGAAAAGAATTGATCAATCGCCGGGGATTTATGCAGGGGACGGCGGGGGTGTTGGCCGCAATGGGGTTGGGATCCTGTTCGTGGCAAGAGTTTTTTCAGAATAATTTTCGCAAAATGACCAAAGGAGAGATTGAGCAAACGCTTGAAAGGCTAAGATCTGAATACAAAGAGAAATATGGGAAAGACTTTGTTGTCGAGGCCGAAGGCCCCATTGACGGTACCTTTTTTGGGTATGCGCTTGACATCCAAAGATGCATAGGCTGTCGGAAGTGTGTTTACGCATGCGTTGAAGAGAACAACCAATCACGCGACCCCCAAATCCAGTATATTCGAGTTCTGAGGTTTAAAGATGGTGACATGGACCTGGAGCATTCGACCATCTACTATGATCCCGAAGAAGTTCCCGAAAAAGGCTACTATTATTTGCCGGTTCAATGCCAACAATGCGAAAACCCTCCCTGCACTAAGGTTTGTCCTGTCCAAGCCACATGGACTGAGCCGGATGGAATAGTTGTCGTAGACTACAACTGGTGTATCGGGTGCCGTTATTGCATGGCCGCCTGTCCTTACATGGGAAGATGGTTCAATTTTTCTGACCCCGTCATTCCCACCGATAACGTAAATGTTAATACACACTACCTGGGCAACCGGCCCAGAATGAGAAATGTAGTCGAGAAATGCACATTCTGTATTCAAAGGGTTAGAAAGGGACGATACCCTGCCTGCGTGGAGGTCTGTCCCGTAGGAGCTCGTAAATTTGGAAATCTATTGGACCCAAATAGCGAAATTAGCCGAATCATTCAGACGAAAAGAGTTTTTCGGCTTAAATCGGAACTGAACACACAGCCCAAGTTCTATTATTTTTTCTCGATTTAAGATTTGAGAGGG
>JAZDKD010000739.1:0-4135 GCA_043803345.1 Pseudomonadota bacterium | reverse complement strand
CCGGCAATATTACCTGGACCTCAAAAAGTCCGATGATTATGACGCCAATATTGAGAAGAGAGCGGAGACGTTAGAGAAAAGTCAGCTCGACAGGTATTACTATGACGCCCTCAAAGGCGCAATGGAGATTACAGACCAGACATCATACGTGACAGGACATAGCGTTTGGGAATATGAACTCGAATGGCTGACGACAAAAGCGTCCAGATTGGGTTACCTGTTTTTTGGGGCACCTAACGAACGATCGACAGCAGCCCCGCCAAGGGATTTTTACATATATTTTCTGCAATTGTTTGATGCACCGTATTTCAAAGATGACAAGAAACCGGATGAGGTGTTTTTCAAGCTCACCGTTGCGGATGAAGCCTTTCACTCAATTCTGAAAAACTACTCAGCCGCGATTGAGTTGGCCCTTGGCACATCAGGGGCGGCCAAACAAACCTATAATTCCAAAAGCGAAAAATACCTTTCTCAATTGGTCAAGTGGATCAAGACGCACTTGAATTCGGCTTTTGAAGTTACGTATCAAGGGCAAACAAAGAAACCTCTTCAATGGATGGCGGGGAAGGCGTTGCAGCAATCCGGAGCTGGGACAAGTTTCAGAGACATTGTCAAAAACATCGCCGCATCATGCATGGAAGGGCATTTTAGCGATCAGGCTCCTGAATATCCGCTGTTTTCGATACTCATCACCAACACGGTGAGGCCAGAGGCGGCACGGGACGCTATGCGAGCAATTGCAGGCATGAATATGACAAAGCAGGCCATCGCCGTGCTGGACGCATTGGAGCTTTTGGATGGAGGGCGGATAGACGTACAGAATTCTAAATACGCGGAGTTCATTCTGAACGCATTGAGGAATAAGGCGCCAGGACAGGTGCTGAATAAATCGGAATTAATTCATAATGTCAAGGGCTTGGACTACATGGCGCCAGACAAGTACCGTCTGGAACTGGAGTGGGTGGCTGTCTTGTTGGCGGCGCTGGTTTATACAGGCGACATTGTCCTTGCAATCCCTGGAGATAAGCTTGACGCCACAAAGATTTCATCCCTAGCTGTTAAGCCGGTCGAAGAACTCATCAATTTCAAACATGTTGAACGGCCCAAAGAATGGAACATGCCAGCGATAAAGGCGCTCCTCGAATTGATGGGACTACCTGGCATGGCGAACAGCATCACTCAGGGATCTGAGGACGCCGTCAAACAGGCCCTCAAAAAGGCCAACGAATACATAGGTCAACTATTGTCAGCGGAACAGACGTTTCGTGACACATTGTTCTTCTGGGATGAACCCTTTACGCAAGGGACTGGGGACAACCTGTTCGGATCAGATACATCGTCGACTGGAATCGAGTCCATGAGGAGCGCCCTAAAAAAGACCAGGGAATTTTTTGACACAGTACAGACGTTCAACACCCCCGGGAAGTTTAAGAATTTTAACTTCGCTCCCAAAGACATTCAATCTCTGAAATCAGGAATCGTCATAGCCAACAAAATTGAAACTCTTAAAAAGATCCTTTCTGAGCTGAATCCAGTGGTTTCGTATTTTATTAAGGCGCAAAACTCGCTGCCACTCGATCATGAATGGCTTCAGCTTTCCAAGAAGACCAAGGACAATGTGTTCTCAATTCTGGAATCGACATTGTTACAAGCAAATGTCGAATCGGATGCCGGAAACGGCAGTGATGCGACGCAGGTTAGAAACGCAATCCTGCCGGATTTGAATGATCTCAAGAAGGCGTATATCGATGGTTACATGGCTTTGCACGCCAAGCGACGACTGGGTGTCGATGATGACGGTCGCAAGAAACGGCTTTCACAAGATGCCAGGCTGACGAAGCTTAATGAGCTGGTCACTATTGATCTCATGCCTACTAATCAGTTGAGCGATTTTAAGAACCGGCTCGGATCTTTAAGGTCTTGTTTTACCATAACACCCGACGATATCCGGGACAACCCGATTTGTCCTCATTGTGGTTTCAAGCCAATAGACGAAGCTGTAAAAGTTATTGGGTCTACGAACCTAACGGAAGGGGAACAATCGCACTCCGAGTTCCGAAACGCTTCATTGATTCTGGATGAACTGGATCTGCAATTGGATCAATTATTCGATAGTTGGACTGATGCTTTACTAACAAATTTGGAAGATCCAACCACACAGGAAAACTTGGGGCTGATCAAAGAGAGCCAACGAAAGCTGATTGGCCAATTTGTAAAGAGCAGGATATTGCCTGATCCAATGACCACTGATTTCGTGGAGGCTGTTCAGGAAGCTCTATCGGGCCTGATCAAGGTTACTATCAGAACAGACGATATAAAATCGGCTCTTAAATCCGAGGGAGCGCCAACTACTGTCTTCGATCTAAAGAGACGTTTTGAAGACTATCTTGATGGACTTGTCAGGGGTAAAGACGCAAATCGGGTACGTATTATTCTGGAATAGATTTGATTAGTTCTTTTCAAAATTGATGGGGAGTAAAATGAGTCAAGACAAATTGTTTGAAAAAAAGAAGACAGGCCCAGTTTCCTGCTTGGGGATGACTTTTGAATCAGATGAAGCACGGCGTAAATATTTTACTGAGAAGTTGCGAGAGAAAATTAAAGACCCTGACTTCAAAAAAATCGAAGGTTTTCCAATTGCTCAGGATGAAGATATCCTGGCGTTGTCAGACCCACCATATTATACCGCCTGTCCAAACCCGTGGATCTCTGACTTTATCAAAGAATGGCAGACAGAGAAGGCGCAAGTTTCTGGGAAAGATGGTGGAGGGGAAGCCCCGCCCTACGATAGAAAACCATTCGCGGCTGACGTGAGTGAGGGCAAAAATGACCCAATTTATAACGCCCACACGTATCATACCAAAGTCCCTCACAAGGCGATTATGCGATATATCCTCCATTATACGGAACCTGGTGACATTGTCTTTGACGGATTTTGTGGGACGGGAATGACAGGGGTCGCTGCGCAACTCTGTGGTGACAGATCAACCGTGGAGTCGTTGGGCTACAAGGTTCAAAACGATGGGATAATTCTCCAGGAAGAGTTCGATGAAAACGAGAAATCCGTGTGGAAACGATTTTCTAAACTCGGCGCTCGTAAGGCCATACTTAATGATCTTTCCCCTGCTGCCTCATTCATCGCATACAACTATAACACACCTGTGGATGTAATGGAATTTCAGAAAGAAGGTAGTCGAATACTCAAAGAAGTCGAGGCAGAATGTGGTTGGATGTATGAAACCTCTGATCCTCACACCGGTGCCAAAGGTAAAATCAACTACACTGTGTGGTCAGATGTATTCGTATGCCCTGACTGCACGAAAGAGGTAGTCTTCTGGAAGGCTGCAGTGGATAAAGAGGCTGGAACAGTCAATGAACAATTTCCATGCCCAAATTGCGGTGCGCTTCTCACAAAGCGACGCATGGATCGGGCGTGGGCTACAAAATTCGACGAGGTGGTCAGTCAAACCATCAGGCAGGCCAAACAGGTCCCTGTGCTGATCAATTTTTCTATCAGCAACAAACGTTATGAAAAGGAGCCTGACGCTCAAGACCTCGCACTGATCGACAAGATCGAGAAGTCAGATATTCCCTATTGGTTCCCGACCAACGAAATCCCTCATGGGGATAAAACGGGAGAGCCGCTCCGTTTAGGCATAACCCACGTTCATCATTTTTATTCGAAGAGGAATTTGTGGGTGTTAGCGGCACTGTTTGCAAAATCAGGGGAGAGTGAATTAGCAAACCTTAGAGGTAAGAACCGCTTTCTTTTTCAGCCGTCTGTATTAGGAATGTCTCATCTTAACAGATATTCCCCTAGACATTTTTCTCAAAATAACAGGCAATTGAATGGGACATTATACGTGGGTTCTCAACTGTCAGAAGTCTCGCCCTATTACGCATTTACCGGAAGATTTAAGAGACTTGTTTCGCTACTAAGAGATGACAAGATCGATCGAAGGACATTGGTTACTAGCATGGCTACCAGTTCAAGTAATACTGTCCCACCGAACGTCAACGACTACATTTTTACTGATCCACCGTTTGGAGGGAATTTAATGTATTCGGAACTTAATTTCCTCTGGGAATCTTGGCTAAAAATTGTTACTAACAACGAAAGAGAGGCAATAGAAAA
>JAZDKD010000738.1:0-3721 GCA_043803345.1 Pseudomonadota bacterium | reverse complement strand
TCAATAAGATTGTAACGATATTATATATGAACAATTCCATACCATACTGGAATCCATACTTGGAGACCCTTCCTCGGGAAGAACTTGAACAACTTCAACTGAAAAAGTTCCGTAGAATTCTTGACTGGACTTACAAGCAATCTAAATTCCACAGAACGCAGTACCAAAAAGCTGGTTTAATTCCTGACGACATCAAATCTCTGGATGATGTCAGGCTTGTCCCCAAGGTTGAAAAATCTATGATGCGGGACGTTCAGCGCAAAGACCCTTTCCCTTACGGAGACGCCCTGTGTGTGCCTCTCGATGAGGTGACAGAATTTAGACAGACCAGCGGGACTACGGGTCAACCTGTCTACCAACCCGACACATGGCAGGACTGGGAATGGTGGGCTGAATGTTGGGCTACTTTGCTGTGGGCGCAAGGGTACAGGCCTGATGACAGGGTTTTTCTACCATTTGGATACAATGTTTTCGTTGCCTTCTGGGCAGCGCATTACGCCAGCGAAAAAATTGGCTGTGAGACTGTTCCAGGAGGAATACTGGACACTCAGGCTCGAATACTCAAAATCCAGGAAGTCGGAGCCACGGCTATGATGGCCACGCCGACCTATGTTTTGGGGATGGCTGACACAGCGGTCAACAGACTCGGGATCAATCCGGCTGACCTCCCCATAGGAAAAATAACGTGCGCAGGTGAACCCGGAGCGTTAATTCTATCGACTAAGAAACGGATAGAAGAATTATGGAACGCCAAAGTCTTTGATCACAGCGGAGCAACCGAGATTGGGGCTTGGGGTTTTGAATGCGCCAATCAATCAGGCGGTCTTCATGTGAATGAAGCCATGTTCCTTGCTGAAATAGAAGACTTGGACACGGGTCAGATAATAACTGAACCCGGCAAGCCCGGTAAACTCGTGATTACGGCTCTGGATCGTATAGCTCAGCCTTGCGTCCGTTTTGATTCAAAGGACATAGTAGAACTTGACAGTCGTCAATGTGGTTGCGGTCGTACTTACAAATTGTTCAAGGGAGGGGTAATTGGCCGGGCGGACGATATAACAAAGGTTAAAGGGGTGTTACTTGCGCCTTCGGCGATCGAGGATGTGGTAAGATCCATTCCGGAACTTGGCAATGAATATGAAGTGACAGTAAGTAAGCTCGGGGATATTGATCACATATCATTAAAAGTGGAAGTCAACACAAGTTCCGAAGGAGAGTTGAAGCGGATTGAAAGTAAACTCAAGACAGAACTACGTTTGAAAACCAACCTCGGATACGAAGTCCAGGTTTTTCAACTTGGGACATTGCCGAGATATGAAATCAAAGCCAAGCGATTCAAAGATCTTCGTAAGAAGGGTTGAATATCTAATGAATCATCAAGACAGATTAAATAATTTGTGGGCTACAGTGGAGGAGATCGAGAACCTGACGCAACAATTATACAAGGACTCTAATGAATTCCCGGCGATTAATCGAAACTGCAAGAGAATCCTGGCATCCACGAAGATGCTGAAACTGAATTTGGAACAGGGCTCTGGAAGATGTTTCGAAGACCGATTGATCCCGTGAGATTTCCGCCAACTCTTTTTTTGGCTACTATGTTGATTGCAAAATGGTGATCCACATAAACAAGGCGCCTTAGACCAAAAAGGTCATGTCTCAGCATTCCCCCAAGAAATTATCTCTGTCAATCGTAACGTTTGCTGGAGCCATTACAGTTCTTATCTTTATAATTTTGTTTGCTTTTTACTCCCCAGATTTCAGAAAAGCCTTTAATCATGAGAAAAATAAGTCAGCAAGATTTGTCACCGATCGAAATGGGCGGATCCTGAAGTTTATTCCAGACGAGAATGGACATGTAAGTATTTGGAAGACCTTGGAGGAAACACCTAAGGCCTTAATCCAGTCCATAGTCTACGCTGAAGATCGAAGATTTTTTTATCATCCCGGCTTCGACCCTCTTGCGATAATTCGAGCCGTTTACACCAACCTGAAACATCAAAGGAAAGTCTCTGGAGCTTCAACAATATCGCAACAAGTGGTGAGATTATTAAATCCCCGCCCCAGAAACTACTATTCAAAATTTGTCGAGTTGTTGGAAAGCTTGAAACTCGAGCTTCAACTGTCCAAAAGCGAAATTATGGAGCTTTATATCAACATGGTCCCGATGGGGGGGCAGCTTCGTGGAGCGGGAGTAGCGTCGTTAATCTATTTTTCGAAGGATCTTCAATCAATCGGATTTTATGAAGCTGTGTGTTTAGCGATAATCCCTCGCGCTCCAAGCCGTCTAGATCCTACTCGACCAACCGGACTAAGAGGGTTATTAATTAATGCGGACGCTCTTGTTAAGAAAATGGCTGAAAGGGGAGCGTTTATGTATGATTACGTCAACAGAGCTGATGTAGTGCCACCGGTTGCCTTCATGCCGCGAATATTTCCGAACGAAGCGCCACACTTTGTAAGCCATATTTTAAACGGAGATTCAGGAGGGAAGGCTGAAATACTCACAACTCTTGACTTAAATCTCCAACGCTCAATAGAAAAAACTCTTCGGTCCCACAAAAATAGATTGAGGAACCTTGGAGTAACTCAAGTCGCAGTCATGGTCGTTTCAACCCGGAACCGGGAAGTTCTAAGCATGGTTGGTTCTTTGAACTATGGAGACGAGGCTCTCGGTTACAACAACGGAGCCACTTGTTTTAGATCCGCAGGCTCAACGCTCAAACCTTTTCTTTATGCATTAGCGCTATCAAGAGGATTTACTGATTCTTCCGAGATCCCTAACACTTTCAGAAGTTACAAGACTGCTAACGGTGATTACATGCCGTTTAACGCTAACAGAATTTCATATGGCCCAGTAAATTTACGAGCGGCCTTGGGGAGTTCCTTGAACATTCCCGCTGTAAAGACAATGGAGTTCATTAAAGTTGGCGAGTTCCATTCGTTGTTGAAGCGTTTAGGATTAATTTCAGAAAAACATGGTCCAGTTGATAAATATGGCTTGGGTTTGTCGATTGGGGCAGTGGATACACGGCTTTTCGATCTGGTTCAAGCGTACGCGTGTTTGAGCGCTGGAGGCGATTTTGAACAGTTGAGAGTAAGACCTGATAAGCGAAGTGACGCCAAGAAAATTTTTTCGGAAGAAATTGCTTCTGAGATTACTGATATTCTGCAAGACCCTCTTGCCAGGATCCTCACCTTTGGCAATCCCGTATATTTTGATTTTAGTTTCCCGGTTGCCATCAAAACTGGAACAAGTAGCAAGTTTAGAGATTTGTGGGCGATTGGTTACACAGCCGAACATGTTGTCGGTGTTTGGGCCGGGAATTTTGACGGCTCTTCGACAAAAGACGCCCTTGGAGGCACTGCATGCGGGCCGATCCTGAATGAAATCATTTCGATGATTTATTCTGGGGCTGAATTTAAAGTTACTGACAAAGGTCGCCAAAAAACTCCGATTAATTTTCAAGATAATGAAGAACGCTCGATTCATGAAAGAAACTTCATCTATACGGATAAGGAGCATATTTATCTGGGACCGGCTTACGCAAAATGGATCCATAGGAGGGAAAAAGAACAGGGATTGGGAAGGTTCAGACTTGCGGAGGCTGTGGACCGAGGCCAAGTTGAAACGCTTACTGAGAATGAAATAACAAGAAGGGGAGTAGAAATAGTGAGTCCCCACGACGGTGATCGATTCGTGTGTTCCAGTTCTTATCCT
>JAZDKD010000737.1:0-4143 GCA_043803345.1 Pseudomonadota bacterium | reverse complement strand
TTGATAGAAAAACGTCGATTACTTAAGAAATATAAGTTATCCTAAAGGAGGGTTGATTAACCAATCAAATAGGTGACATTGATGCCTTATACCATCAACCTTAAATTGGCCACATTGAAGGATGAGCTTGCCGGATTTTGCAAGCGCAATCATATTCTGAAGCTGTCATTGTTCGGATCTGCCCTAACCAAGGAGTTTTCCGATGACAGCGACATTGATTTGCTCGTTCAATTCGACCCGGATTGCATTCCCGGTCTTCTCGAACTTGTTGGAATGGAACAGGAGCTTTCACAAATATTTGGCGGAAGGAAAATAGATCTCCGGACAGCCGAGGACCTTAGTAGATATTTCAGGGCCGAGATAATTGATAAAGCAGTGTCGCAATATGAAATCTCATGACCTCGTCAGAGTAAAACACATGATTGAAGGGGGGATGAGGCCATTGGTTTTGCCCAGGCTAAGACGAGGCGACCTGAACAAAGACAGGATGCTTACTGTGGCCCTTATGCGTGAGATAGAAGTTGTTGGTGAAGCGGCATCTAAGATATCGGAAGATTTTAAGCGCCTCCATCCTGAGATCCCCTGGGCGCTCATAATCGGAATGCGTAACAAATTGATTCACGCCTACTTTGACATAAATCTGGACATTTTGTGGCGGACTGTTACGGTCAACCTACCTTTACTTAAAGAGCAATTGAACAGTATTCTGGAACCGTCAACCGAGTGAGTTTTTGTTCGGCTACGGTTTTGATTAACGGTTAAAGACAATTAGAGTTTGTTTCGATACTGTCAAATAGACCCTGTATTCTAAATCCACAATAATGATTTTCAATTAAAGGGGATGGAGGCGGTCGCAAGCCAGAACTGACCCATACGGATGGGCGTGTAAAAGAAACGCAACGCGATGAGCAAATAGGCTATATCTTTGAACTGATTAAATTTCTCAAGGCTCAGTGTTTCATGGGTTTTTAGAATCCCCCCAATCGGACAAACCATCAAGTTTGGTAAGAACGATGCTTCAGTCAAAGTCGTCCCCACCAAACGGATGGCATTTTTTTGGTTCCATTTACGGGTTGAGTTATCCACCTTCAATCTCGTCCATTTCTTTTTGCCACTCTTTCCAGAACCTTCTCTCACATTTTTCAATACAAATGGATCTAAGTCGCCACAACCCATCTCCGCCTCCTCCTCTGAAAGAGTAAGTGTCCAGGCCACTAGGGAGGTTACATCTGCTTAAACAATTTGTCCGCTGCTCCTCTACACTGTCAGATGAAATTACAGGCGCTACGAGCAATCCGAAATTTGTTAGCAGGATGGCCAGCAGCATGACTCCTATGACTGATGAATAATTTGTTGTTGTCATGGCGAGCACTCCTTTTTTTTAATATTTTTTTGTTTCATAATAAAAGGGATGCTCATTCTCATACAAAGTTTCATCCGTTTGGCCTATACTAAGTTGCAAACTATAAATGAAAGGTTATCAAATTGTTTCAGACACTTGTTCCAAAGTGTCGGAAAGGAGTCCTATGAATGACCGAACCAACTGAGTCATGCGTGAAACCGGCCAAGGGACCTATTTCCCCAATGGCGCCGGATGATGCGCCTAAAAACCCTGAATCCAGAATTGTTGAGGAGAAAAAAATGATTGCTAGAGTCGGGAAACAGGCCCCTGACTTTGAGGCTGCCGCTTATCAGGGCGGCGCATTTAAAAATGTCAGGTTATCAGACCTAAAAGGGGGTTGGGTGGTTCTATGTTTCTACCCGGGCGATTTTACTTTTGTTTGACCTACCGAAATAGCGACAGTTGCCGCAAAACACGATGAAATTAAAAAATTGGGTGTTACTGTACTTGCCCTGAGTACAGATAGCCGATTTTCCCATAAAATCTGGGATGAAGCCGAATTGTCCAAAATGGTTCCAAAAGGGATGCCTTTTGCCTTGGTGTCAGACGCCGGGGGCAAGATCGGCCAAGTCTATGGTGTGTACGACGAAGAAGCTGGAGTCGACATCCGTGGCAGATTCTTGATTGATCCAGACGGGGTCATTCAGGCCATGGAAGTTATGACACCTCCAGTTGGTCGAAATTTCTCCGAGCTTTTAAGGCAGATTATGGCTTTTCAACACGTTAGAGCCACAAATGAAGCCACCCCAGCCGGATGGGTACCTGGTGAACCAACCCTCAAACCTAGTCCCGAGTTGGTTGGCAAGGTCTGGAAAGAATGGAAAGTTAAGGAATGACGAATGCCGCGTTGTAGCAAGGCCCCTGATTCCTGGCGATTGCTTTCTTCGATGAGCCTCTTTTTTGTATGTTATGAGGCTCATTGGCAACCCAAAAACTCCATCCGCCAGTATTGTACTGCCTAAATTTGGTTGTCGTTGAGCTGCGCCGTTCTGGAATGAGGAATCTAGACCGCTACCTCCAACGAGACCTGGAACATTTTCTCAATCCTGAATGAGAATATCTTCCGCAGGAAGGAATGATGCGATGGCCTCCTCGAGGCTGTCGCGAATTTCAAAAACCCTGTGCAGCCTAGTCATATAAATCACGGAGAGCACTTGCTGACTGGGCCGGGCTATTATCAAATTTCCATGATTTTTAGCCACATTTTTTAGTGACAACAGGAGCCCTGCGCAACCCCAACTGTCAATAAAATCGGTCTTTTCCATGTCTATTACAAGTTTTAACCCCTCCTCTTCGGCAAGATCTTTTACCAGATCCCTCAGAGTAGACCCATCAGCGGTGTCCAGTCTCTTGTCGGTGATTAAAATCGTGACTCCATCTAGTTTTTCAACCCTCATTGTGTTGACCGTTCCATTTCCAAAACTCAGAATCGCCTTGTCAAAAAACTGAACTCCAGATTGCTCTTTTCTAATTCAAAATGTATTAATTATCGAGCATTTTATTATTAATCGGCCTGATTTTCAAATTTTACAGCCGAGGAACGGAAGTCGGAGCAAACTTTTTTAGCACTACGGACAAATGATTCTGAAAAGATATCCAAATTCACCTTAAAAAATTGTGTGACGAATTTTTCTAAGATTTAAGAATAAGTGAAGGGACTGCAAAAAATTGGATTCACATCAGCGCAATACAACATTTCAAAATTTACTTACACAACATGACTCTGTTGATGGGGTCTTCTGCGAACTCATTAAAATTCTAGACTTTGTGGTTATGGAACCCAACGGTGACTCTCAATTCAGAA
This sequence comes from Pseudomonadota bacterium, assembly GCA_043803345.1. GTDB lineage: Bacteria > Desulfobacterota > Desulfomonilia > Desulfomonilales > Desulfomonilaceae > CAJBEZ01. The sequence continues at coordinate 937 of JAZDKD010000737.1, read as the reverse complement.
TTCTGGGACAAATTCCAGCCTGGTTTGAGGATTTTGTTGGAAAACCTTCTGATGATGGCACGTTCGTAGTTTTAGAAGAACTTTATCATTTTGCAGAAGGTTTCATTCCTCTGGCGGAATCGTTGTGGGCGGAAGAACACCAAGGAATTTTGAAATCAGGACCATGGACTGAGACTGATTCGGTTGAGAATGAGCGTCATCTGGAGTTGCATGCAGTCAATCTTAATGGAAGGAAGATACTCCTTCTTCAGCTTCTTGGAGAGGAATATAAAGAAAAACAAAATATTTTACAGAATTGCAGAGAACAAGGACTCGATTATGAAGTTCTCTTCAAAACTCAGCAGGCTCTTAACAAAGCGCATGATCAACTCAAGAGGCAGGCGGAGCAATTGAAGGAGCTGGCTCTGGTGGATGAGTTGACTGGACTAAATAATCGCCGGGGATTCATGACATTGGCGGAACAGCAAATCAAGATGGCCAATAGAAATAAATCAGCCCTCACGTTAGTCTATTTTGATCTGGACAACTTCAAGACCATTAATGACACTCTCGGTCACGCAGCGGGAGACAGGGTCCTTGTCCTTGCGGCCGATCTTTTAAGGGACACATTTCGACAGTCCGATATTCTTGGACGGATGGGAGGCGATGAGTTTGTAGCTCTCATAACTGACGATGATGATCTTGGTCAAAAATCTGTGCGCGAGCGGCTTGAAGAAAATCTCAAGAATTTTAACTCTCAGTCCGAATTGAATTATGCTTGAGTAAAGTATACCTTGTTCAGAATAACTTATCTTGCTCGCCTTGATTCTTTATAGACAACGGAGCTTTTTTCAAAGTTACATTGGTGAATTGCGGCGCGGGATAATCAATTATTTTTCCATTTAGCAGCTCTTTAATGGTTAAAATTTGAAGACCAGGGTAGTACTTGTTATTCCAC
>JAZDKD010000736.1:0-2864 GCA_043803345.1 Pseudomonadota bacterium | reverse complement strand
CCTCCTTTCTATCTGGTAGTCCGTATAGGGAGGCTAACTGAAAATGCCGCCAATATCAATAATTCATATTGATGGTGGTCTTTTTGTTGGCCGATTTTGCGACCGGCTTGAATTTTTGGAGTTGAAGCGGAGCGGTTTCGGGCACTGACACGTCATGCTCACTAAGACTCCTAAGCATCTCCGGGCCCCCAAAAAATCTCAAGCACCTGCCTATCCTTATGAAATGATGACCTGCCTGAAGCTTGCCACTCTTGATCCATTTGAAAACGGTTGTCCGGCTAACCAGAAGGCGCTTTGCAAATTCTTCGATTTTAATAAGTTGTATGTCATTTTCCGAATTCATGGTTTCACCGGTACCCTTACTGACCCACCTTGTCTAACCGCCGGCCACTTTAAATGGTTTTTCTTTGGCCTTAAGTTTTTTCTCCAGTCATGCGCTATTTCACTCTGGACAGTATCAATATAAAGATGTAAGGCGGCATCACTATCCCTACCTCCTTTGGGTGATGATGGTTGTTCTGCCGCCGTAGTGGCGGCGGATTGATTGGATAGAATGGGTGGATTTCAGACGCTACCAGATGGTAGGTGCTGAAAATGGTGATCGAGCTAAACTACTGATAGTTTTGGTCCAAAGGAAAAATCGCAATTATAGGGTAGTAATAGCGGTTGTATCTGGAAGGGATGTCTTCGGGGAGTGCTTGTGGGAAGGGAGTGAAAAAGGCCAGGCATCCTGTTGTGCAGGGAGCTCTGGCCGGTCGAAGTTAGAATTTGCCAAAGAAACGATGCCCCTGACATGGCTGCCAGAGGCATCGTTTCTTCGACTTCCATTAGTATAATTTCTATATGTAAAGCTTGAATATCAAAAAGGAAATAGCGTATTAAATTAGCTTATAATCAGGGATTGAAGGGAGGTAATTTGGCAGGGATTAACAACAATTGGTGGCGTTTGTTACTCCTTATCACGAGTCTTCATTATGAGTCTACGGCTCCCTCAACACTTACAACCCGTAATAAACGGTCCGTTATCCAGAAAAACGTTGACTTGCCTGGCAACTCTTTCACAAGTATGCACCTATTGGTTTGAAATTAAAGTGAGTAGTACCATTTGAAATAATTGTTTTTTTTGCGTTCCCGTAGAAACAGCTATCTGTTAACATAATAGCCATCTCAATTGGCTCCTACCGAATTCCAGGCGCCAATTCAAAGGGCAGGAGTAAGCTTCTCTCATGAAAATCACCCCTGATCTATTCGAGGCTTTTTCGAAATGTCCCACCAAGTGCTGGCTGCTGGGCGCCGGTGAACCAATATCTGGCAACGCGTATGCAGAATGGGTAAAATTGCAGAACACGTCCTACCGTGCGACTGCAACCGAACGACTCTTCTCAGAAATACCAATTGACAAATCGGCGCTTTCGCCGTCGGAAGAGAATCTGAAAGCAGACAAGTGGTGTCTGGCGGCCAGCCTGGTTGTGCAGGCACAAATGAATCCCTATGTTCTTGCATCTAATATCCATGCCATGGAACGGGTGCCCTCTGGGGGTCAAGGCAAACCAACTCAGTTTATTCCGATTCATTTTGTTTTCACAAACAAGCTTAGTAAGAACGAGAAGCTGCTGCTGGCGTTTGACGCGCTCATTCTTTCTGAAACTCTTGGATGCGAGATCAGGCATGGTAAAATTATTCACGGCGACGACTACGCCATACTAAAGATGAAAACCTCGGCCATGACCGACAAGGTGTGTAAGCGTGTTGAGGATATCGCAGCGCTGCTCTCCAGCCATTCGTTGCCCGATCTTGTACTGAACCGGCACTGCGCCGAGTGTGAATTCCAGACTCGTTGTTGGCAAATGGCGATTGAGAAGGACGACCTAAGCTTGCTGGCCGGCATGAGTGAAAAAGAGCGTAAGAAACTCCACAGCAAAGGCATCTTCACCGTCACACAGCTCTCATATACATTCCGCCCGCGGCGGCGACCCAAACAGCTCCGGGACAAACTGGAAAAATATCACCACTCGTTGAAGGCGCTGGCGATTCGGGAGAAGAAAATCTACATTGTCGGCAGCCCGGAACTGAAGATCGAAGGGACGCCGGTTTATTTGGATGTCGAGGGCCTTCCAGACAGCGATTTCTATTACCTCATCGGTGTGCGCATCGGAAACGGCGAATCCGCCATCCAGCACAGTTTGTGGGCCGACACGGTCGAGGACGAGCAGAAGATTTGGAGAGAATTCCTTGACATTCTCGAATCCGTTGATAGACCAGTGCTAATTCATTACGGAAGCTACGAGACGACGTTTTTTAAGCGCATGCGCGAAAGTTACGGAAGTCCACCTGAAAGCTCGGTAGCCGCGAAGTCCATTACATCAGCCACCAATATTTTGTCGGTAACTTTTGCGCATATTTACTTTCCAACGTACTCAAATGGACTGAAGGAAATTGCTGGTTGGCTGGGATTCAAGTGGTCAGGATTAAACCCCTCAGGAACAAAGTCGATTGTCTGGCGCCGAGAATGGGAGGAATCGTCTGTAGCGCATTTGAAGCAACGGTTGATCACTTACAATTCCGAAGACTGTGTCGGGCTGGAACTGATAGCGAGCACGGTTCAGCATGTGTGTAGTCACCTTATAAAACCAGATTCTATCAGTAGCCCGCTTCCCGATGTCACACATGCTGACAGTTTCTCCTCGCATGAAACCATGTTTCCCAAATTTTCAAGCCAGATTGAAGCTTTAGAGGCAATCAACAAAGCTGCAAGATGGGATTATCAACGCGACCGAATCTACATACGAACCGACAAACAACTAAAGCGTAACAAAATGAAAAGCAAAGCGAAGGCAGTGCAAACAGGTCAAATTAATCGGGAA
>JAZDKD010000735.1:0-2729 GCA_043803345.1 Pseudomonadota bacterium | reverse complement strand
GTTCATTGCGGTCCCCCTTTTCGGGGCAATTGAAAAGTTTCAAAAGAGGTTAAGAACATTAGGGCCAAAATCCACACTTGGAGGATCTACAATCATTTGGTTTCACATCACGAGATTCGATCAAATGTGGTACTCTATTTATATCAGCAATTGGCTAATTCAGCTCTAGAAACTTGCAAAATGTCATAAAATCATTTCTTGCGCTTACTGAGCCAACTTTTCTTGAGTTCAGGCGCCACAGTTATTTAACAAAGTCTCAATACGAATTCGGCTCGATTCCTGAAATTCAGGCTTAACTTCCACTGTAATCGTACGGTCATAACCTATGCTCACAAGAGCATTGAGTATCGAACCAAAATCCACATTCCCTTCACCGAGGGGAAGATGGAGATCCGCCTTCGGGGAATCGCCCCCAAGGTTGTCATGCAGATGCACATGGCGGATTGATTTTCCCAGTTTCTTAATTATGGAAAGGGATTTATTTTCAGCGCTATAAAGGTTCGCATGGCCCACATCAAGGGTTATGCCGAGATGAGGGACTTCATTCAATACGGGCTCAATGTCTTCGGCCGTTTCGGAAAGATTTTCGAGGTTAATGACCACCGAATTCTTCCCGGCGTATTCAACCAGATCCGCAAGAACTCGTCTCTTCTCCGCCAACACAGTGCTACTGACAAATCTGCTGTCCATCAGGAAATGGATGTTAAGAAACCGGATAGCCATCCTGCTCAACGTATCGACTGTAGCCATAAGATTCGGTAGATACCGATTCCAGAGACTCCCGGAATCATAGGGATCGTCTTCGAGAGGCCCGTGAGCCATCAGGAAGAATTTACCAATGCCCCCATTGATTATTCCTGACTCCCACCACATACGCCTTGCGCCGGCGTTTGCAATCACTATCTCACCGAAATCAAATCCCGCTGAACGTAACCTTTTGACGTCATCGAGAGATTTTACAGGAGCCCCACAAAACATTGTTGAATGTCTCCATAGATTGGTGACAGACCTAATCACGTTCCCACCAGATTAAGATCTTAGCCGCTATGTACCCGATCAAGCCTACTACAATAAAGTAAACACCAGTGTGCACGCTGGATTTGTCCTCGGAGAAAAACAAAATCCAGCCTAAGGAACAAATGAGTATGCCTAAAACAAGGTATAGCCTGTATCTCTTGCCTGTCGGGTCTGTGCCTACTTCAATTTCTTCAGTCGTAAGGAGGCTGCCGCAATGGGGGCATGATGCATCCCGAGTGGATACATCCTTGCCGCAGTCCGGACATTTAATCAGACTCACTTTGAACTCCTGTATTTACAACCCGGAACAGTTCGTGTCCTTATCTGCCAGTGTTGGTAATCTGTCTGAAAGATGTCAACGAAATAATTGATCGGACCGATACAGTTCAAAATCGAATTCTTCTAAAAACCCATCAGCTCAAGAATCCGATATGCCTGACGCCGGAATGACAATCTTTAAGCCGGGCTTCATCCGCCAACGCCGCTACCAGCTCCTCATGCGTAATATCTTTCTTGTTCCTGAACGCAAATCTGTCCCTGACAGACTTGAAGTCTCCCGGAGCAAGCCCTGAAAGTTTCTTAACAGCATTCATGACGATAAAATCGGGCGGTGCGGTAATTAACGGCGCTACAAGCTTCTCATAGAAAATGGTGTTCCCCTCCGGCTTCAGAAATCCAAACTCGATCTTGTGACTGAACCTGCGCAGGCTCGCGTATGGCCTGATCCCAGCATTCGCCATGGCTATTTCTCCGAAATCGAATCCTGTCCGCCTAAGTCTGGTGATGTCATCAAGAGATCTTACTGGCGCGCCAAAAAACATTATGCATAAGACCTTTCATTACAGAGTCCCATCGACATGGTTCCTTCACTCCAATTATTCCGGAATCAAGGTCTTCCCTCAGTGCTTCCAGAATCCCCTTCGCAGTCAGTATGTAACTTCCGAGAAAACTTGGGTCGGGATCTGTGCTGAATCTCGACATGAGTTCCCTGGTATAAAGATGATCTTCGCCCAGGTAATTAATTAGAAGGCATTTTGCCTGAATTCTCCATTTGCAATAGAGCCGCAAGTCAACCTTATCCCGAGGGTCATCGATCTGCAGGCTGTTGAGAAGTTCTCCAAGGCGTTCTTTGAAAGTCATTTTGCCAACTCCTTTGTTGCCTTGGTTCTAGCAATTGACGTGCCATCACATCCTCTGTAAGATTGATATTCTGATTTTGTAATACAATCGGCTTGCGCTTAAAAGTCACGTCCACCTGTCCCAATCCGGTAGAGCATTTCTATTGGCCGTGTTAAACTTTGTAACATGGTGGAGTTAATTTGGTGATGGAAGAACAAATAGGTGGATTAGTTAAAGTGGCTTTGAGAAACGAATTACACTATCTTTACAGGACGTTTTTGGAGGCCATTTTGCGCGTCCAATCGCCGAAAGCGCCTATTATTACTGGCGGAGAGAGAGGGATTCGAACCCTCGGAACACCTTTTGGGCGTTCACGCGATTTCCAGTCGCGCCCCTTCAGCCGCTCGGGCATCTCTCCTGCGCTTAACTTGACAAATATTAGTCCACTTCCTTTCCCGCGGTCAAGGAGAATCCATGAACCCAGACGAGCACACGCCCGATTTTCGCTGTGGTTTCGTTGCAGTAGTGGGCCGACCTAATGTTGGGAAGTCCACCCTGGTGAACCGTATTCTCGGTGAAGAGTTGTGCATTGT
>JAZDKD010000734.1:0-2479 GCA_043803345.1 Pseudomonadota bacterium | reverse complement strand
CCCATAATCCACCACCTAATTTCATCAAACCTAGAAAAGACGGGAGCTTGCTGCCGATTTGCTTTCACCTTGTTGCATGCAAAAAATAACAATTTCCACCGTAAATCCCAGCATCTTAAAAAGTTGATGGTGGATTATGGTTTCCTGGTTGTTGTAGATTTTAAAAGATAATTGTGATAGTAAGACTCAAAATTTGAAAAGAAGCTGGATAGGTTCCATCCCGTATAACCGTGCTGGAGGGAAATATGGACTAGCTATCAAGACCCCGTTCCTAATAAAAGAGCGGGTTTTTTTATTACTGGTGACGAGGTCATGGTGGGCTTTTATACCGATCCATATAAATATGATTATACCATTAAGGAGTCAATTGATGGATAAATTTTGGAAGGCAGCATTGGCTGTAGGTGGGGTCTCTACAATCGGTGCCTTTGTGTTTTGGAGTCTCTATAAAGATTGGTTGGCCTTACCTATATTTTCCCAAATGACACCAGACCAAACCTATGACATTATGAAAATATTCTTGTACTTGGTGTTTGCTGCGCTTGCTTTTTTTGTGTTCACTTACTTGATAGGCGCAAGACAGAAGAACCATAGCGATAACTCAAACGGACACGAACATGTGTTCAAATTGCACGAAAGTTGGGAAGGTGTTAATGAAATTGATTGTGATCAACTTATTGGTCCAGATGTAATGAAGGCTAGTCGAGCTATGACAATCACAGCCAGTTCATGGCTCAATGACCTAGTTGATAAAGCTGTTATAATTCAAAACCATTTCGATGACTATGAAACGCTTATACTGGAAATGGAAAAGTGTGAAAAGGTTGTACCTGGCTATGAGAAAAAATCACTAAAGTGTAAAGATTTTGTATCGGATGAGATGCGAACAACATATCTTCAGATGAAAAACTACAAGGAGAAAATGAGATGACAAGAGCAGAGGTTTTACGGAAAATCGAGGATGCCAGGTCAGCAATTCAAGAGTATAAAAAACAAGGGTTAGACAAAGGCTACTATTCACATGATCAAAATGATATTCAAAAAATCATAGAATCATCAAGAAAATTAATTCTAGAAGCAAAAACAATAGGCGCAGCGGGTCAAGTGTGCCCTGCTTGCGGAGGGAGTGGAAGGGTATAACGAGTGGGTGAGCCAGAAGAGAGATGAATAGGACGATTGTCCCGCGTTGACCAGCGCGGATGTGCGGGTGAGGAACAATCCCGTATTAGCTGACGAATATTTACTATCTGGACATGTATGCGAACGTCTTGAATGCGAAGGTGAATACCGCCCACAGATGCGGGCGGTGCACTTCAGCAAAAGGAGGGGGCATGCCTGGAGCGTATGCGCACATCACGGCGGTCAATGTGGCGCGGGAGCGGTTGGAAGAGCAGGAGAGCTTCCCGCGCGAGGGCTTGGGCATCGTCTCCGACTGGCTGAGATACATCGAGCTTGGGGCAGTCGGTCCGGATTACCCGTATCTGGACGTTGTCGACGGGAGTATGGCCGCGGCATGGGCCGACGCTATGCATTGGGACCGCACCGGCGACAGGATCAAGGTGGGCATCCGGGTGCTATCGAAAATGCCTCCAAATCTGGCGCGGGAGAAGGCGCTGGCCTGGCTCCTTGGATTTACGGCCCATGTCCTCATGGACGTGACCGTGCACCCCATGGTCGGAATCAAGGTGGGACCGTATGAGGAGAACAAGAAGGCGCACCGCACCTGCGAAATGAATCAGGACACCTACATCTTCCAGACACGGATGAACCTGAGCATCCACTACGCCAGCCACCTCAAGGCGGGCATCTGCAGATGCTCCGACCCTGCGGACGAGGACAAGATCGACCCAGATATCTTCTATGTCTGGAACGAGATGTTCAAGGATGTGGACCTGGCACTGTACACGACCAACGGGCCACGTATCGACGTGTGGCATGATTGCTTCGAGGAAATCGTCGACCATATCGCGGAGAGCCGCCTCGTGGCCTTGGCGCGCCATGTTGCCCCGAAGGCGCTGGATGGCAGCGTTTACCCTCTCTTCGATGACATCGACCGGCAGTACATCGACAATTTGGAGGTCCCCGGCGGCCAACGCATGAACTACGACGACATCTTCGACAAGGGCGTGGGTAATGTAGTGCGCGGCTGGGCTGTTGTGGCCTCGGATGTGCTGCGCCAGACCAATCTGGCCGAAGGCTTCCTGCGCAACTGGAACCTAGACACCGGGGAAGATGAAAACAGGATCAAAACGTTCTGGAGTGTCACATGAAAACTGCACGCATCTCTCTGACCATTGTCGTTGTCGTCCTGCTGCTTTTTGGCTGCGCCTGCGCCCAGGTCCGGTCGGAAACCAAGATGAACGAGTTGGGCTCGGCCCTGACGAAGCTGAGTAGCTCTGTAGAGTCCACTGTGCGCTACAAAGGAATGGGGGCAGACCTGCCCGATGATAAGCTCCTCATCTTGTCCACGAAACATGAC
>JAZDKD010000733.1:0-14375 GCA_043803345.1 Pseudomonadota bacterium | reverse complement strand
AATCGGCCCCTATAGGCATATTCTCATTAGCCAGACTTTCCATGGCCTTCAGCGCTTGGCCGGAACTGGCCCCTTCCGCAGGTTCACCCAATATTCGCACCGCAGGAAACATATTGTATCTGTCTATACGAAGTGGTCCGAGAGAATACTGAATCTTGGCAAGAGTGCCGATAGGAACCATCTGACCTTCAAGGTTTCTTACCTGAAGACGGGCTATGTCCTCCGGGCTGGAGCGATATTTTGCGGCGGCCTGGACCATAACCTGCCATGTGCGTCCAAATTGGTTGAAATCATTGACGTAAGTAGAGCCCATATAAGCCTGCAAAGAGTCAAACAGTGATTGTAACGGAACGTGAAGAGTCATAGTTTTCACTCGATCTATGTCCACAAATATCGCAGGCACTCCTGATCGGAATGTTGTGTTGACAGATCGGAGTTCAACATTCTGTCGAGCTTCCTTTACAACTTCAGCGGCAGCCTGCCCAAGGGCGCCCAGACCAACGCCTCCTCTATCCTGGATCCACATTTCAAATCCACCACTTTGTCCCAGACCCGAAATAGGCGGTCTTGAAAAAGGAATGATAACTGCCTCCTGTATTTCAGAAAACTTTTGCGACAGTTCTCGCATGATTGCCTGCTTACTTAAGCCTTTTTTGAGTCGCTCATCCCAAGGATTCAGTGATATAAATCCACTTGCCAATGTTGGACCAACCCCATCCAGCATGGATGATCCCGGAAGAACCGAATAAGACTTGACACCATGAGTATTCTTAATGATTTCCATTACTTCATTCATAACCTTGTCGGTTCGTTGGAGTGAAGCGCCATCGGGCAGTTGGGCGTTGAGCATTATAAGCCCGTCATCTTCTGGAGGTAAAAAACCAGTCGGCACTTTGGAAAAACCGTAGCAAGTCAAGGCCACAGCGGCTATCCAACACGCAATCATCACCGGAATATGCCCTACCATGAAAGTCACTATATTTGTGTAAAACGTTGTAAGCCTTTGAAACAAATTCTCGAATTTTCTGAAAAAGAAATTTTTCGCTTTTTCCTCTGAGGGCCTAAGCCACAAAGAGCACTGAACCGGCTTTAAAGTCAGAGCGTTAACAGCGCTGAGTAAAGTCGTGACCGCTATGGTAAGAGAAAACTGCCTATAAAGTTGACCAGAGATTCCACTCAGGAATGACGCCGGAATAAAAACGGCCATGAGAACCAAAGTTATCCCTATTATTGCGCCTGTTATCTCATCCATCGCCCTTATTGAACCTTCTTTTGCCGACAATCCATGTTGGATCATATTCCTGTCAACATTTTCGACAACCACAATAGCGTCGTCCACCACGATACCTATCGCCAAAACCAATCCAAACAACGTGAGCATGTTGATGGAAAAGCCCAAAGCGTACATCAGAGCGAAAGCTCCTATCAAAGAAACAGGGATTGTTGTGGCGGGAACCAGTGTAGCCCTCCAATCCTGGAGAAAAATGAAAACAACTATAAAGACAAGAATGAATGCTTCAAAAAGCGTAATGACAACCTCTCTAATAGAGGCCCTGACAAACTCTGACGTTTCATAAATAACACTGTAATCAATCCCTTGAGGAAAACTCTTTTTCATTTCCTCCATGACCCGACGAACCTCGTCAGCCACATCAAGGGCATTAGACCCTGGAGTTTGATATACAACCATGGTCACGGAGGGTTTGCCATTGTAATAAGACAGTGTGTCATAGCTCTTTGCTCCCAGCTCGACTCGGCCTATGTCACGGATATGGACCACACTCCCACCCTGCCCCACCTTAACAATTATGTCCCCAAACTGCTCAGGGTCAGTCAATCTGCCAACGGTATTAACCTGAAGATCCATGACCTGTCCTGGAGGCGCGGGCTGTTGTCCGACTCGTCCGGCCGCCACCTGAACATTTTGATTTTTTAGAGCGTTTACCACATCATTCGTAGTTAGATTGTTGTACTCAAGCCTATTAGGATCCAACCAGATTCTCATGCTGTAGTCTTTTGCGGGAAAAACGCTTAAATCACCGACACCATGCAACCGGTTTAGTTGGTCCTTTATCGTGGTGGTGACGTAATTTGTAAGAAAAAGATCGTTATGAGAATCATCCGGGGAATAAAGGCTTAGAACTGAAACGAAAGAAGTGGAAGCCTTCTTCGTGTTGACCCCCTGCCGTTGCACCTCCTGGGGGAGAGACGCCATAGCCCAGGCCACTCTGTTTTGAACCAAAACAGTCGCCATATCAACGTTCGTCCCCAGCTCAAACGTGATTTTGAGAGTGTAGGAACCGTCAATCCCGCATGTGCTGGACATATACATCATGTTTTCTACGCCATTAACCTGCTGTTCAATCGGCGCAGCCACTGTTTCAGAGACTACCTTTGGATTAGCTCCAGGATAGGAGGCTGTGACCTGAACCATCGGAGGGGTAATTTCTGGAAATTGAGACACCGGAAGAGAAAAAATACAAATTGCTCCCGCCACCATTATTAGTATCGACAGTACAGATGCAAAGACCGGCCGGTTGATGAAAAAACGACTGAGCATAATTGTCTTCTCCGGTTAATCCTTCTCGAGCTTTTCTTTCTGCTGGCCAGAATTGTCTGTAGAATGGTTGGACGTCGAAACCGGGTTGACGGGAAAGCCAGGCCTAGCCCTTTGCAAGCCAGAAATTATGACTCGGTCGTCAGGAAGAAGCCCCTCATCAATGACCCTCATGCCATTGGCCTCTTCCTGTCCCATCTTTATCCTTTTTTGTCTCACGATATTCTGACTGTCAACCACGAGCAGATATCTTCCTCCCTGGTCAAATTGTATGGCAGCCTCGGGCACGAGAAGGGCTGAAAATTTGTCGAAAGGAATTCGAACTTGAGCGAACATTCCAGGCAAGAGCAATCCATTCTGATTCGGGAAAATCGCACGAAACTGAATAGTTCCGGTAGATGGGCTGACAACGGTGTCAGTGAAATCGAGGCGCCCCTCGTGAGGAAAACCCTCCTCATCAGCCAGCCCTAGAAACACTTTCATCTTTACCACCTTGAGTGGGTCAGGAATCCGCGGCAAAGGGTACAAGCGCTTGAGAATCATAAGATCCGTTTCACTTACGTTAAAGTAGCAATAGATGAATTCATCATTCACAACCGTTGTAAGAAGGGTTTTCTCCGTGGCGCCCACGAGATTCCCGACATCAACGAAATTCCGACTTACCCGACCATCGATTGGTGACGTCACTTGAGTATATTCCAGGTTTAACTTTGCCTGATCGAGACCGGCCGCCGAAAGATCTAAATCCGCTTTTGAAACCAGACTTTTTGCCTCAGCCTGCTGAAGTTTTAGCCAGCTTATGGCCTCTTTCGACTCTAGTGACTTGGCGATTTCTTCGTCGATTTGAGCAAGTTTATAAGTCGCTTCTCTTGAATTAAGTTGAGCCTTCGCTTCATCCGCAGCGGCCTTATATTCTCTGGGGTCTATGACAAACAGGAGATCCCCTTTTTTGACTTTCTGTTTGGGGTCAAAATTGATCTTTTCCAGAAAACCTGCCACTCTCGCTCTTATGTCTACATATTCAAACGCTGCCGTCGAGCCCGTGTAATCGAGACGCCTTTCAAGCTCCATTTGGACGGGAACGCTTACAGTAACCGTTGGAATCCGAACTGTTTTTTTCTCATTTTTTTTTGAACAGCCAAGAATAACTGTTGCAAGCAAAACCGTTAACAAGATCACACAAGTCTTGGAGATTGATTCCATGAGACTCTCCTAATTGAATCCCTGTCTACGAAACTTCGTTGATGGTCCGATCAATCAATGATTTGTTTTAACAGTTTGATAGCTGACTCAGCTTAAAGACGATGATACCAAAATTCATGAAACTTGGTAGACCAAACATGAGTCCTGAATGGCTGGACTTAAATCAGTTGGAAAAAATTTACAGGCTGTTGTAATCTTTACCCAGACGGACTACAAAACATAGATGTAATTGGGAGGAGTTCATTATGAAAAAATTCACATTAACTTTGGTAGGATTCGTAGCTGGCGCTCTTCTCTTCATAGGGGCTTATGGCATATCCTCAGCGAGTGAGACTTCCAATCCAAAAACAGGAATGGAACTAGCCACAAACGCGAAAGACCAGCGTTTGGCGTACACGGTTTATTACCGATCCCGATGCTACAAGGTTAGACGCTGTGTCCGCGTGAACAGATTTGGCCAGTGTAAACGCTGGAGATGGGTCACAGTATGCCCTGATCGGCGTATCTGATGGTAAAATCATTTTCCTGAGGCTACTGACTTTTTGCCTGCGTAATCTCACTGGACTGACTAAATTTCAAATGGGCCACAGCGAGATTCTTTAAGAGTTGAACATGCGCCTCGAATACGGAGCGCGAAATTGCGTCCCAACGGGAGAGATTTGTGCCACAGAAACCAACACAGCCACGTAAACAAATAGCCGCCACGTCTCAGATGAAGAAACTTATGGCGTCACACTTTCTTGAGATAGATGAGGCCCAGAAGACTGGGGAAAAGAAAGTAGCCTGGTGTACTTCTGTTGGACCAGCGGAATTGCTGCATGCCATGGGTTTTCTCGTTTATTACCCCGAAAATCATGGCGCTCTCCTGGGAGCGACCCGCATGGCCACGGATCTCATTCCACTGGCAAACGCAGTGGGCTATTCTCCAGACATCTGTTCTTATCTCACTGCCGACGTGGGAGCCTACCTCAAAGGCGTAACACCCCTTACAAGGTCTTATGGCATCGAAAAAGTCCCAAAGGCCGATGTTCTTGTCTACAATACCAATCAGTGTCGGGACGTCCAGGATTGGTTTTCCTTTTACGCTAGGGAGTGGAATGTGCCAATAGTTGGGATACACACTCACAGGAATATCAAGGAAATCAACGATTACCACATCACCGATCTCGTAGCCCAAACGAAAGGAATGATTCCAACCCTTGAAAGGGTTTCAGGAACAAAATTTGACATCGATAGACTTCGTGAGGTCGTTGACCTGTCTCTTCAGTGCACAAGACTTTGGAAACTTGTTCTTGAATGCGGAGCAGCCATGCCGGCTCCTTTGACCTTTTTTGACGCTACCATTCACATGGGTCCCGCCGTTGTTCTCAGGGGAAAACCTGAGGCGGTTGATTATTATAAAATGCTTTTGGCTGAACTCAATGAGAGGATCGAAAGAAAAGAGGGGGCCGTTCCTCTTGAACGCCACCGCCTTTACTGGGATGGGATGCCGGTATGGGGCAAGTTGCGTGAACTCAGCGACCAATTCTACGGGCTAAACACAAATGTGGTTGCTTCAACTTACTGTAATAGTTGGATATTTGACGCTTTTGATCCAGAATGTCCATTCGAATCAATGGCTAGGGCTTATACTGAACTTTTCATTGTCAGAGATGAATCTTACAAAGAATCTTACATGGACAAATGGATCAAAAATTTCAGTATAGATGGGGTAATATTCCACGACGCAAAGACATGCCCAAACAATTCAAACAACAGGTATTCAATGCCTCAACGAATGGCTACTCGGCTTGGACTCCCCACTATTGTTATCCATGGAGACTTGAACGACCTGAGATGTTATTCAGAAGAACAAACTCGGACCAATATTGAAGCATTCGTCGAACAGCTTGATCAAAAATCGGTTTAAGAGGCCATACTAATTAGTGCAACCTTCCAACAATGAATTTTCAGTATTGGATGATAATTGACGACTAGATTCGCAGGTGGAATAGACGTAGGTTCGTGCACAACAAAAGCTGTTGTTGTGGACGGTGATGAAAATATTCTTGGAAGTGAAGTCCTTTTCTCTGCGACTGATTTCGAAGGGGCAGCGACTACTGCGTGGACAAAGGCGCTACTAAAGGCTGGGCTTTCTGTTAACACCCCAATTCCTGTCGTATCTACCGGATATGGAAGAAACAGTGTCAAGTTCGCATGCAGGAGCCTTACAGAAATATCTTGTCACGCCAGGGGATGCCTACGCTATTTCAATGGCCCTGTGACCATTGTTGACATAGGCGGTCAAGACAATAAAATCATCAAGATCGACGGGAATGGCATAAGAAAAAGTTTCAAGATGAATAGGAAATGCGCTGCCGGCACGGGGGCCTTTCTAGAAGAAATGGCCTTAAGGTTACGTCTGCCGATAGAACAACTTAATGACCTGGCACAAAAAGCCGAAGGAGAAGTGGTCTTGGGGAGTTACTGTACGGTTTTTTCCGGCACAGAGGTGCTCGAAAAGATCAAATCCGGTCATCCGGTAGACCGTATTGTTCGAGGTCTTTTCCATTCGGTGGTCAAACGAATACTTGAAATGGACACTTTGACCGACACAGTTGTAATGACAGGTGGCGTAATTGAACACAATCCGTTTCTGATTGACTTGTTAAAGACCCATATAACAAATGAAGTAGTCACTCCTCCACATCCCCAGATCATGGGAGCCCTTGGCGCAGCCCTATATGCGGTTGAGGAAGCGCATAAAAATAGCGCCTAAGGTCAAAAGTTGGTAATGACTTGTTCCCCATGTTCAACGGCAATTGGCTTTTCTTAAAAAATCATATTTTCACCCAGAATTAACGCAATAAAAAGTGAGCTAGTTTACTGGGAAGATCTGTAGACAGGATTTTGTGAGCGGTGATAACAGGGTCATAATTCGTGAGATTCCGCCACGTGATAGTCCCCATTTCGCTGTCGTAGATAACGAAACACGGGCTTCGGATCATGCCCCGAGGCTGACCTACGCTTCCGGGATTGACAATAAGACGTGAGCCTCCTGGATCTTCATAAACGTTCCCGTCCGAAAAAAGGCAGCAGGGCAAAACATCATCACAATCATGGTTCATCAGAGCCGGTTGATGCGTGTGGCCAACAAAAATTATTCTTCGGGGAGCAAATTTTAGACACAGTTTAATGGATAGAAAATCTCCGGGTTGAACATAATCCCAATTCTGCGGAAAATAGGCTGACGCGTGAAAAAAGCAACAGTCGCCAACTGCAGTTGTCAGCGACAAATTCCTTATGTAATCCCAATTCTCTCCGGTCAGTTGTTTCGCCGTCCAGACAATGGCCTTGTAGGCCGTAGGATTCATAGCGAATCTGGCCAAGTCGAGGTTCAGAGCAGCCCACTCATGGTTTCCCATTAAGACCACCAGCCTCTTGAGTGATCTCAGTAAATCGAGACACTCATTAGGGTTTGGCCCATACCCTATGGAGTCGCCCAAACAAAACAAACGGTCGAGCTTTTCTTTATTCAGTGTGGTTTCGAGACTTCTCAGCGCCTCAAGGTTACCATGCACATCACTGAAAACTCCTATCCGCATTTGTCAAAGACCATCATGTCATTCGGTTGGCCATGTCGATCAACTGCACAATTTCTGCTTCAAGAATGTCAACCAGGGCATATTCTAGACCTGCGCCACAGAGCATGCCCAGGGTCGTAAAATCAATCTTTACCGGATGAAGCCTTTTTGAACCACTACGGAGGTTTGATAACCCCACCATTGTGCGCACCGGCTGACCAAAAATTGCGCCTGAAGATAAAAGCCGAATTGTCTTTATAGCTTCGCCAACCCTGTGCCATGCATCAGGCCAACTCAAGCTCGGAAGGACCGGATCGAAAATCAGTTTGTCAAGTGACAGGCCGGCGTCGATACAGACACGGCTAATTTCAAGCGCCAAAGAAATCTTCTCGTCTACACAGGGAGGGCTGAAAGAAGCTTCGTCCATCATAAGAATGACCAGATCACTTTTCCTCGCAACTGCGAGCGGCAATATCCCGTTGAGTTTGTGCTTTTCTAGGGAAACTGAATTTATGATTGGAGTGTCATTACATGCATCGAGCCCTATTTCAATAAGCGCCGGGTTTGGGCTGTCCAAAATAAGTTTCGCCGAAGTTACTTTCTGGACAGTCTCAACGAGAAAACGCATTCTATCGTAGGAATGCCTCGGTAGGTAACCCGGATTAATATCTATCACGCAAGCCCCGGCCCGGTCTATCTGAGACACTAGCTCCTGAATCGGCTCAGGGTCTAGCCTCATCATGGCCCCTCTGAGGACTGGATTTAAACCATTCAGATTATCCGACACAGCAATCATCACGGCGCAGTTCCGAGTGTCAGGCATAACCTGCGGAAGCGCAGGCCTTGTCCCTTCTGGTTTTCTGGGCTCTAAACATCTTAAGCAGGCAGACCTTCTCAGTCAGAGCGAGGGCCACGATGGAGGCAAACGCTGACGCTGCGCCACCTACCGGGTCCGGCCTCGGCTCTTTAAATTCGCTCAAAAATGTAGGTTCATCTAAGAGCATAACTTCCTGATCTTTCTAACTAACAGACCACTCCTGCTTCCGATTATCAAACTTCTTGACGGCTTCGAACTTTTCGATTGCGGCGAGCGCCTGCTTGTAAATCGGGGTGTCAACCATTCGGCCATCGAGGCTGGTGGATGCCCTCCCCCGGCTGATAGCTTCCTCAAATACTTCAATTATGCGTTTTGAGTGGATTATCGATTCTTCAGAGGGCGAAAACACTCTATTAAGAACTTCTACCTGATCGGGGTGAACACATATTGATCCCTCGCACCCTAATTTCTTCGCCCTTTGCGCCGATTCCTCAAAAAGAGCGAGATCCCTGAATTCCGCAACACTGCCCATTACGCCCACTGGGATTATCCCAAACGCCTTGGCTGTTATTATTAACCGTGACATTGGCTCAAAAAGGACCGAGGCGTCCGGCGTCAAATTGACCCCCAAAGCAGCGCAATAGTCGTCAACACCTATGCTCATGGACTCGATTCGAGGCGTAGATTTTACGATGTCGACCATGTTTAACAAACCCAGGGGGCTCTCTATATGCAGGGAAAATTTGATCTTTCCTGTTTCAAGACCCTTAGCCGCTTCGATTTCCGTTGTTAGACTGTCAATTTCTAGTAGTTGCTGAGATGACTCGACCTTGGGTATAAACAGTGCGTCCAGCTTTTCGCAAACGGCCATTTCGATGTCCGGCTTCAAAAATTCCGGCTCGTTGTTTACCCGAACCATTAGCGTTGAGACTCCTCGACCAGCTATGGATATTGCTTCCGCGAGCATTCCCCTGGCAGCGTTTTTCTGATCATGAGGCACCGAATCTTCCAAGTCCAAAACTATAGCGTCGGCGTTTCTGGAGAAAGCCCGTGAAACGAACTTTTTTACGTTTACAGGAACCACAAGTATGGACCGAAAAAATTTATGGTTCATCGCTTCATCCCCTCTACCGTTACCTGGACAAACTTGATGATAAATCGATTGTATAAGCTGCTCCAGCATAAGTAAACACAAAGGATGGCGGACTTTCGAAAAAACTGGGTCTTGGGAATCATCAATGATAGAGTCTTTGTTTCTATGTTAACCCTCATTTTAAACCCTTGACGTTACCTCAAAAATGATCCGGTCCTGTTTTCAAAATGGCGTGTTTTATAACTCGCTGGATTCACGTGATCGTTTTTTGACTTTGAAATGTGTTTCATGTAAAATTCCAACTCGGCCTAGAGCTATGTTGCGAAGCTTTCTATATGACTATACCCAAATTTATTCTGTGGATTGTTCTGTTGTCTGCGCTCTTGATCGGCTGCAGCCCTTTGAATTATATTAGAGGCGGCCTCTACAGGAATCTTAACGAAGACCTTACTATCGTAAGCCTCACGGAAAACCCCAAAAAGTTTCTGAATAAGGAAATCGTATTTTCGGTTCGATATTACAAAAAAAGTGACCTCCCCTCTCCATTAGGCGATGATTACGTCAATTTTATTATTGCCGATAGAGTCAGTTACATAACCCTTAATAAAGTTTGGATAAAGAAGGAGCAAGCCAAGGTTCTGGACTCGCTCAAGGAAATGGAAACGATAGTCATGAAGGCCAGGGTCTTCAAAATCGACAAAGAAAAAGACCCTAACCTCGAAGCATTGGAAATAGTCAGGGAATAATTCTAGGTTTTTCACAGTCTACGCCATAGGGCGCCGGTGGGGATTCCCGCCGGAATCTGATAGGACTCAAGGTCAGGAGATCATTTTGAGCAAATTGCTTGTCACAAGCGCCCTACCCTACGCCAACGGGGACATCCATATTGGGCATCTGGTTGAATATATTCAGACTGACATATTTGTAAGGTTTCAAAGACTTTTAGGTAACAACGTCCTTTATGTGTGCGCCTCAGACGCTCACGGAACTCCAATTGAAATAAACGCCGTAAAAAAAGGGATGACTCCTCAGGAACTTGTATCGGAATTTCATGACAGGCATCAGGATGACTTCAGCCGATTCGAGGTAAGCTTCGACGAATTTTATACCACCGATTCACAGGAAAACCAGAAGCACTGCGAAATTATTTATCTTCGGGCCAAGGAGAAGGGACACATTGACACGCGTGAAATCGATCAGTTCTATTGCGAAAGATGCGGACGGTTCCTTCCTGACCGGTACATAAAGGGAACATGTCCGAAGTGCGAAGCTCTGGACCAGTATGGAGATGTTTGCGAGTCTTGCGGCGCAACCTATAGGCCGACAGAGTTGAAAGAAGCGCATTGCGCTGTTTGTGGAGCCAAACCAGAGATGAGGTCGTCCCGGCACCTGTTTTTCAAGCTGATTGATTTCACCGATTTCCTTCGTGAATGGACAGCTGCGGAAGGCCATTTGCAGGATGAAATCAAAGGATTTGTAAACACGTGGATCGAGCAGGGACTCAGAGATTGGGACATTTCTCGTGATGGCCCATATTTTGGTTTTAGGATTCCCGGAGAGGAAAACAAGTTCTTTTATGTCTGGCTGGACGCTCCCATTGGCTACATCGGCGCGACTGAACACTACTGCTCCAGCAATCATGATGTTTCTATTGAAGATTATTGGATAGATCACAAATCCACCTCTGAAATCCACCATTTCATAGGAAAGGATATAGCCTACTTTCATACTCTCTTCTGGCCGGCGATGCTTAAAGCCGCTAACTACAGATTGCCCACTTCAGTGCATGTGCACGGATTCTTGACTGTGGATTCGCGCAAAATGTCTAAAAGCCGGGGAACATTTATAACGGCTAGGCAATTCGCCGATCAGATTAATCCGTGGTTCTTGAGGTATTTCTACGCAGCTAAATTGGGACCCTCAATCGATGACATAGACTTGAACCTTGAAGAATTTGTCAACAGGACAAATGCTGAACTGGTAAACAATATCACCAATCTCATCAGCAGATCTGTGAGTTTTCTCAATAAGAGGCTAGATTCCAGACTTGGAAAAGTCCCGGAAGGCTGCGAAGGACTCATAAAGGAAATTCTGGCTCATGCTGACCATTGTTTGCATGATTACGGGGCTCTTAAATACTCTAACGTGGTAAGAAGCATTCTTGCGATATCTGACATCGCCAACAATTACGTCCAACAGCATGAACCATGGGCCACAATCAAATCTGATCCCGAAAAGGCTCGAAATGACCTCACTTTTGCCATAAATTGTTCCAAAATAATCGCAATATTACTCAAACCGATTCTGCCGTCCTATAGCCTCAAAGTACAGAAAATTCTTGGTCTCAACGACCTCAAATGGGAAGATATGAAGTTTGATCTCGAACACAGGTCTATCAATGTCTTTGACAAACTCGTAGAAAGACTTGAACCGGGGGCCATGACCAAACTTATTGATGCGTCTAAGGACGATCTTGTGGTAAAAGAAGCGAGCAAGGATATTCCAGATTTCAAGGCAGAAATTACCTTCGATGATTTTGAGAAAATAGACCTGAGGGTGGGCGAAATTCTTTCCGCTTCGGAAGTTGAGGGATCAGACAAACTTCTGAGACTGAGAGTCGATATCGGTAGGGAGATCCGAACTGTCTTCGCAGGCATCAAGGCGTCATTCGCTCCGGAGAAAATCGTCGGAAAAAGAGTAGCGGTAGTATGCAATCTTACGCCTCGAAAAATGAGGTTCGGAACCAGTGAAGCCATGATCCTTGCAGCAAGTTCCCCGGGAGAGGATCTGGAACTTCTTAATTTTGGTGAGAAAAATCCCCCTGGTTCAGTTATAAAGTAGTAAAAAGTTGACGGAAGATCTTCAAGCTAAAAAAGCAAATGGTTGATTCCAAAGATTAGATGTTTGACTTTAAGACCCGTCAGGGTTTTATTGATTCACAAATGCAAAGGGAGGATCAAATGCCGGTTAAAGTTTTTTTGAGTGAAGACGAGATTCCGCGAGAGTGGTACAACATTGCAGCGGATATGCCTACCCCACTGCAACCTCCACTTCATCCTGGCACACAACAACCTATAGGCCCCGAAGACCTGGCGCCTGTTTTCCCTATGAACCTCATTGAACAAGAGGTAAGTGTTGACCGATGGATAAAAATCCCGGATCCGGTATTAGAAAAGCTTCTCATATGGAGACCTACCCCTTTGTATCGAGCAGTTCAGCTTGAGAAATTTCTTAACTGCCCTGTGAAGATCTATTACAAGAATGAAGGTGTTAGCCCTGCCGGCAGCCATAAGCCAAATACGGCAATTCCTCAAGCATATTATAATAAGGTTTTCGGGGTAAAGCGCATAGCGACTGAAACCGGCGCAGGTCAATGGGGTAGCGCCCTAAGCTTCGCATGTTCACAATTCGGGCTAGAAGCCAAGGTCTATATGGTCAGGATAAGTTATGAGCAGAAGCCATACCGCCGGCTTATGATGAACACGTGGGGCGCTACATGTGTGCCTAGCCCCAGCACAGAGACTGAATCGGGCAGGAAAATGCTAGCCTTGGATCCGAATTCACCGGGAAGCCTGGGAATAGCAATTAGTGAAGCAGTGGAAGACGCTGTTACGAGCGAAGCGCAAGGGCGCCCGATGACTCGCTATTCGCTTGGGAGTGTCCTCAATCACGTTCTCCTTCATCAGACCATTATCGGCCTGGAAGCTCAGAAACAGATGGCCATGGCAGGAGATTACCCTGACATTGTAATAGGATGAGCGGGCGGCGGAAGTAACTTCGCAGGGATATCTTTCCCGTTTATCAGAGATAAAATCGCCGGCAAGCAGGTTCAGATTATCGCAGTTGAGCCTACTTCATGCCCGACGATGACAAAAGGTCCCTTCGCATACGACTTCGGTGATACAGTTCAAATGACTCCACTTCTACCAATGCATACTCTTGGACATGCGTTCATTCCTGCCCCAGTCCATGCCGGTGGACTTCGCTATCATGGGATGGCGCCGCTGGTGAGCCAGTTGTTGCTTGACGGACTGATAGAACCACGCGCTGTTTATCAATTAGAGACCTTCCACGCAGGGGTCACCTGGGCCCGAACTGAAGGTTTTATAAGCGCTCCAGAAACCAATCATGCGCTGGCTGTCGTCATCCAGGAGGCTAAGAAGGCAAAGGAAGAAGGCAAAGAGAAGGTGATTCTCGTAAATTGGAGTGGCCACGGACTGGTTGATTTAGCCGCTTACGACGCTTTTCTTCAGGGTAAGCTAGTTGATTATGAAATGCCAACGGAAGAAATTGAGTGTGCGCTTCGAGCTCTAGATGGATTTCCCAAGCCCAGAATGTAAAATTATTCTGTGGAGAGACGCCTGGGTTAAACCGGGCGTCCACCTCCAATATTTCAAAACAAATTTAATGAGAGCATTCGTAAATGGACTACGTTGATAATTCTATTAATGACATGGAGATGAGATGCCCCAAGTTGGGTGGGCCTGTGACTTTCGCCTATTGTCTCGTGGAAGCGGTAAGTCTTCCCTGCTCAAGGGCACTCATGTGCTGGAATAATCGCTTCGACGCAATTTCTCACTTTCAGCGTATGCTCGGAGCGGAAGAGTTTCGTCTTGCGTTTCAAACCCCTCCTAAATCCCGAATGGACAGCATTCTTGAATTGATAGAGCGAGCAAAGAAACCTAATTCAGAGGCATCGGAATAGGGCCTTAGTGAGCTCTGGGGCTTCAGCAAACTTTTCAATAAAGGAACACGGAATCTTTTAGTTTTGCGCGTATAGCTCACGCGTGGTAGATTCATGGTTCAAGAAGCGTAGAAACATGTTTCCTCATCTTTCGCCGCATTCCCAAATTTGAGTAGGCTTGGATAAAACGAATGCGCCTTGATAATCTACTTTTTAGTTGTCCTGACAAATAAGCACAGATCAAAGGAGAGCTGAGTCTGGAGGAGCGTAAATGGATTTACATACGGTGATCATGGCCGGGGGCAGCGGAGTTCGTTTCTGGCCGCAAAGCCGCAGACACCGACCAAAGCAGCTTTTGAACATTGTAGGCGACAAAACAATGATTCGCGCCACTGTTGATAGAGTAACACCGGTGACTCCTTTCGATAAAATTATTATAGTCACAGGAATTCGTCACA
>JAZDKD010000732.1:0-6656 GCA_043803345.1 Pseudomonadota bacterium | reverse complement strand
TGGCACTACAGGGCCGCCCAAAGGGGCCATGCTCTCCCATCGAAATGTCGTCTGGACATGTGAGTCTATCGGCAACGCTATTCCCATACGTGAAAAGGACGAACTGTTGTCTTTTCTTCCTCTCAGTCACATTGCGGAAAGGATGTTCAGCGTATTCCTTCCAATTACTTTCGGTTATACGGTCAATTTTTCGGAAAGCACCGACACCATACAGGCTAATTTCCAGGAAATTTCACCAACAATAATTTTTGCGGTTCCAAGAATCTGGGAAAAATATTACTCAACGATTCGAATCAAAATGGCTAACTCCTCTTGGTTCAAAAAAGTCTGTTACGCTCTCGCTGAGAAAATAAGTCTCAAATACGGCAAGATGATATTTCAACAAGGCGGAGCGCCCCTGTATCTGAAGGTATCAAGAGCTATAGCGAACGTGCTCATCTTTTATAAACTCAGAGAACGCCTCGGGTTTGAGAGGGTTCGGCTGGCGGTTTCCGGGGCGGCCCCCATTTCGCCTGATGTTCTGAAATATTTTCATGGAATAGGTCTTCCTCTGAGGGAAGTTTACGGCCAAACCGAGGGTTCTGGGCCTACCTGTATGCACCAGGGCGAGAAAATTGAACTGGGTAACGTTGGGCCTCCTTTGCCGGGAGTAGAGGTTAAAATAGCCTTCGACGGCGAAATTCTTGTTAAGGGCGGCAACGTCTTTATGGGATATTATAAGAATCCCAAAGCCACTCTTGAGACATTGGTTGACGGGTACCTTTGTTCAGGGGATGTTGGGGAACTTGACGAAAAGGGTTACCTCAAGATAACAGATCGAAAAAAGGACCTTATAATAACCGCAGGAGGCAAAAACATAGCGCCCCAGAACATTGAGAATCAACTCAAATTCAGCCCGTATATCA
Source organism: Pseudomonadota bacterium (assembly GCA_043803345.1). Taxonomy (GTDB): domain Bacteria; phylum Desulfobacterota; class Desulfomonilia; order Desulfomonilales; family Desulfomonilaceae; genus CAJBEZ01. Next base: position 5,751 of record JAZDKD010000732.1, on the reverse strand, counting down.
ACGACGCAATTGTAATTGGGGATAGGCTGAAGTTCTTGTCGGCGTTGATAGTGCTTGATGAAGAAAACGTGGTCCAATTTGCCCAAGATCACAAAATCCCTTTCACTACCTATGAAAGTCTAACTAAAGCTCCTGATATAATTGAACTGATTGACACTGAGATTAAAGAAATCAACAAAACCCTCTCTCATGTGGAGACTATTAAGAAGTTCAGGATTGTGCCCAAGAAGCTTTACGAAGAGGATGGAGAGGTAACCCCAACAATGAAGGTGAAGCGGCGTCACGTGAACAGGAATTTCGGGGATTTAATCAAAGAAATGTACAAAAATTGAATCAAGGTTACGTCGGATTTGCGTTTATATTGCCGGTAAACCCAGATGCTCGACGTTTTCCCCCGGAACTGACATCATTTCGGGGGACAGCCCGCTGTTGAGTCCTCCGTACAAAGTAAAGACCTTGAGTTTCGTTCCCATTTTCCAAAGATTGAGAGCTTCCCTAATAATGAAAGTTTCCGATGGCTTAGGGAACCACAAAGTCAAATATGCTATCTTGGGGGCGGTCACAGATTTTTCTCACAACTTCATGAAACGTTTCCAGACTATATCTCTATCATGAGGCGTTTTCAAATTTTAACGCCACGGGCGCTAAATTCACGATCTAAGTGTCATTTTTTTAAGAAAACACGGTTCTAGTTTCAAGTTTGGTTAGAGTTGTGATAGATTAAACTCGTTATATGTTTTCTTGATAATCAACAATCACAAACGTTCATAAAAATATTCATTAAGAATCGATGATTGATAATTTGCAACATTCAGGCAAGTTATCATCACGATAGCAATGCTTCAAACCGAACGAGAACCAACACATGAGATCCATAAAAGGCTTGATTGAAGATCTGTTGAGCATTCCGGAAGAGAGATCAACGCCTGAAAGATATCGCATAGTGGGGCGGAACATAGCAATTTTGATGTTAATAACCACGTTGGTTCCATTGGCGCTCATGACCGCAATTAATTATTACGAATATAAGGCCGCTCTCAGAAACGAAATTCAAGCCCCGATGAAAACGCTGGTGAACAAGGCCAAGCATTCTTTCGAACTATTCTTGGCTGGACGCCTCTCTCTGGTTAACTTCATAGCCTCCGCATACACATATGAGGAATTGGCCGATGCAAAAAATCTGAATAGAATTTTCAGGGTCTTGAAAAAAGAATTTGAAGGATTTGTGGATCTTGGGCTTATTGACTCCAACGGTACACAGGTAAGCTACGCCGGTCCTTACGGACTTCAGGGGAAAGATTACGCCGGTCAAGCTTGGTTTGAGCAGGTCAGGGTAAATGGAGTCTATATAAGTGACGTGTTCAAGGGATACCGGAAATTTCCTCACCTTGCGATATCGGTTCAGCACATTTCCGATGACGGTAGAGAGTGGATTGTTAGAGCAACTATCAATACTGCAAAACTTGACGATCTGATTGCTTCAATGGGGCTGGACGCTGAAAGTGACGCTTTTCTCATTAATCGCCAAGGTGTGTTTCAAACCAAGTCAAAATTTTTTGGTGATGTCTTAGACAAATGCCCCGAAATTCCACCCAAGAGTTTTGAACCATCTGTAATAGAGAGAGTTGATCCTTTAGGTAGGGATGTGTTTCTTGGATACGCTTATTTCAATCAGAACGATTTCATTTTTATGCTCATCAAGCCTAAATCTGATGTACTAAAGGTTTGGTACACGCTCAGGGCCGATTTGCTGATAGTTTTCGTGATTGGATTGGCGGCAATAATTTTAGCGGTCCTCAAGCTGACGAGTATAATGATGAAACGGATGAAAGAAAGTGATGACAAAAGGATTCTGGCTCTACGGGAGGTAGAACATTCTCACAAATTGTCTTCAATTGGTCGATTGGCTGCGGGGGTGGCTCATGAAGTGAATAATCCTCTGGCCGTAATGAACGAAAAGGCTGGGTTGATGCAAGACTTGATACAATACAACCCTGATTTTCCGGATAAAGAGAAATTCCAGAACCTTGTTAAGGCTATCATCCAATCCGTTGAAAGATGCAGAACCATCACCCATCGTCTCCTTGGTTTTGCGAGAAGGATGGATGTGGAGGTGCAAATCCTCGATGTCAACGAGGTTATTCAAGAAACATTGGGATTTCTGGAAAAAGAAGCTCTCTATAAAAATGTCAAACTTGATCTGGATCTTTCAAAAAATATCACCAAGATTGAATCCGACAGAGGACAATTGCAACAGGTTTTTCTAAACATTTTGAACAATGCCATGGCCGCCATAGGCGATGGAGGAACAATATCCATATCAAGTTTTGAACGGGATTCCGAAATGATTGGAGTGACTATAAAGGATACCGGTCACGGAATGTCCGAAGAAACACTAAAACACGTTTTTGAGCCCTTTTTTACTACAAAGAAAGCAGGTCACGGTACAGGTCTGGGTTTATCAATAACATACGGAATCGTCAAAAGACTGGGTGGGGATATCGACGTGCAGAGCAAAATCGGAACAGGAACGCGATTTACAGTGTACCTCCCGAAAAAAACTCCAGCGCAGTCCGGGGTGTAAAATGAAAAACTGGAAAGTGCTTTTGGTGGACGATGAAAAGGAATTTGTCATAACCCTCGCTGAACGTTTAGGAATGAGAGGAATACACACAGAAACAGTATTTGAAGGCGAGGAAGCCCTTAAAAAGTTAGAAACCTACGAACCCGATGTCATGATATTGGATCTGATGATGCCGGGCATTGGTGGGCTGACTGTTTTGGAGAAGGTTAAGAAGCTTTATCCCAAAATAGAAGTAATCTTGCTCACGGGAATAGGAACAACCTCCGAAGGTCTTACGGGCATGCGATTGGGGGCTTATGATTACCTTATGAAGCCACTGCAAATAGAGGAACTAATTCAAAAGATTGGCATGGCAATCAACAAAGGTTCATCGACAAAATAAATCGGGGATAAAAATGAAAGAAACCCTTTTCATGGGAAAAGTCACCTCATCGATGACGCATGAAATAAAAAACGTTCTTGCAATAATTAGAGAATCTGCAGGATTGGCCCAAGATCTTCTAGTCTCGGCGCAAGACACAGCCTTTCCCCATAAGGAAAGGTTCTCCAAGATAATGGACAAGATAGACAAACAGGTCGAGAGAGGAGCCGAAATTGTATCGACATTGAACTCCTTTGCTCATTTGCCTGACCACGAGGTTCGCAATGAGGATTTGAATTCAGTTATTGATCAGATGCTGCTTTTGTCAGGCAAGTTGAGTCGAACCAACGGGGTGAAATTCCTTATCGAAGAGAACACGAAATCGGTTTTTATGGAAGCGGATCCACTAAAAAGTAGAATGACACTTTACAGAATCCTGGAGTTTTTGGCGCCGCTCATGGGAAAAGGATCAGAAATCCGTTTAAAATCCATGAAGAATGGCAAAGGAACACCAATGTTTGGGCTATTTATAAAAACAGTTGAGCCTGTTCAACTATTCCTCGAAAGGATTCAATCGCTTCCCGAATGGGGGGCAATCGTCGAAGAGTTTAGAGGCTGCAACACACTTATTGAGACCAAAAGTGAATTAGACGCCGTTCTAATAAATTTCGAAAAGTGACATTAAATCCTTCAAAACAAGGCTTCTGTGGCGCCGGCGTAAGTCAATTCGACTATTCCCCGGTAGTCAGTGACATATAGTGTGGCAAGACAACATTTATAGTTGGCTGGAGGAACATAATGAAAGAATTCAAAGTTTTGATGGTTGATGATGAGGAAGAATTTGTCCGGACGCTGGATGAGCGGATGCAGATGCGTAACCTCGACACATCAGTCGCTCTGAGTGGCGAAGAAGCCATGAAGAAAATGGAAGAAGATCCACCAGACGTTCTCTTGGTAGATCTGAAGATGCCGGGGATGGATGGCATGGAAGTTCTAAGGAGGGCTAGAGAGGCTTATCCAGGGGTGCAGGTAGTCATGCTTACGGGCCATGGTTCAGAGGCAGACGAAGCTGAGGCAAGGCGCCTGGGAGTTTTTGAATACTTGCGAAAGCCGATTCCCCTTGATCAACTCATGAGAACTCTCAAAGCCGCTTACAAGAGAAAAATGGAACAGGCCATGGTGGCGACGGCTTTTGCGGAGGAGGGTGATTTTGAATCCGCAAGAGAAATAATGAAAGACGGCAAAAAATAGTAAGAGGAGAGTTTCCAAATGCCAATCAGGGTGCTTTTAGTTGATGATGAGGAAGAATTTACGGAGTTGCTGTCCGAACGCCTGGAAGCGCGCGGATTTAAGACAAGAGTAGCTCACGATGGTGATCAGGCAATTGTACGGCTCAAAGAAGAAACTGCTGACGTAGTTTTGCTTGATGTTATGATGCCAGGGAAAACAGGGGTAGAGACCCTGAAGGAGATCAAAGCGCAGTGGCCTTTGATCGAAGTTATCATGCTTACGGGTCATGGAACTGTCGAGACGGCTATAGAAGGTATGAAAATTGGCGCCTATGATTATTTGCTAAAACCGACGGGGACGGAAGACTTGTCAGTAAAACTCAAAAACGCATATCAGAGGAAATCAGAGCATGAAGAAAGGATCAGACAGGCGGAAATAAACAAAATAATTGAGCATAAGGGTTGGTAGTTCGACCAGGACGATCGTAACAACAGGATTGCTTGTATTTTTTCAACAATTTCCTTTGGCGATCATCCTAAGTGCTTCGGATTGGTCTGATTGAGGGAAGACCAGTTTGTCAAAATATACATAATCAAGAGGTGAATTATGAAAAAGGCCGGTAAAGAGGGCGCATTATTTGTTGCGCTCCTATTGTCGGTTGTTCTTCTAGCGGGGAACGGTTATGCCGGTGAAGGCTTGGTGGAGGCCGATGCAGCGTCTTCCACTTCATGGTGGATGTGGCCGCTTCTTCTTCTGGTGGTCACTTTTGTAATGGGGGTTGCCGCTGTATTGGGCGGCGTAGGTGGAGGAGTATTATTTGTTCCAATTATTAGCGGATTTTTCCCTTTTCACTTGGATTTTGTAAGAGGAGCGGGCTTGCTTGTTGCGCTTGCCGGGGCATTAGCGGCTGGACCAGGTCTGTTGAAAATGAATTTGGCCAGCCTCAGGTTGGCTGTGCCGGTGGCGTTGATAGCCAGTTCCTTTGCCATAATCGGGGCCATGATAGGACTGGCTCTTCCAACACAAATAGTTCAAATAGCCTTGGGCGTTACAATTTTGGGTATTTGCGTGCTAATGCTGGTGGCCAAAAAATCCACAGTGCCGGATGTTCCAAAAGCCGACAACATATCTTCAGTCCTTAGAATTTATGGGGTCTATCAGGAAGCCAGCACAGGAGAGATCATAGACTGGAAGATCCACAGAACCTGGCAGGGGCTGGTTTTATTCGTCGTGATAGGGATAATGGCCGGTATGTTCGGGTTAGGAGCCGGATGGGCGAATGTTCCGGTCCTAAATCTTCTCATGGGGGCTCCCCTCAAGATAAGCGTTGCGACGAGTAAATTCCTGCTGTCCATTACAGACACGTCAGCCGCCTGGATATACCTTAACAAAGGCTGCGTTATTCCTATGATAGTCGTCCCATCTCTGGTTGGAATTATGGCCGGGTCTTTTGTCGGGGTTAGACTGCTGAAGGTGGCTAAACCTGGCTTGGTCAGGTGGATAGTTATCGGGATGCTTGGCTTTGCAGGGTTGAAGGCGCTGAGCAAAGGCTTGGGCTTCTAAATTAATTGAATGT
>JAZDKD010000731.1:0-5412 GCA_043803345.1 Pseudomonadota bacterium | reverse complement strand
TCCCAGCAGCGTAGCAAGATACGGAATGCCCCAAGCGTGAACATGAAACATCGGAGTTATGGGCATATAGACGTCGGCAGACTGGAACCTCACTATGGACGAGAACCCGGAGAGCGCCATTGACATATCGAAAGTATGTAGCACGAGCTGTCTATGGCTGTAATAGACCCCTTTAGGATCACCAGTTGTCCCGGTAGTGTAGAACAATGTGGCCATGGTGTTTTCGTCGAAATCCGGAAACTCAAACTCTGCGGATGCTTGCGCCAGCAAATCTTCATACTCGCCCGCAAGCGTCACTGTAGTCTTGGGACTTTCGTCGCTGTCTTTGAGTAATATGATCTTCTTGACGGTCTTCAGTTCACCTATTATGGATTCCACTATCGGCATAAACTCTTCATTGACCATCAGAACGGTGTCTTCGGCGTGGTTGGCAGTGTAGATTATCTGTTCGGTGGAAAGTCGGATATTGATAGTGTGAAGCACCGCGCCCATCATTGGAATGGCAAAATAACACTCGAGGTAACGATGCGAATCCCAGTCCATCACCCCGATAGTGTCGTCAGGACCTACCCCCATATTGGTCAAGGCCGACGCCAGTTTATTTATCCGCTTGTACAGATCCCTGTATGTCATTCTAAACTTGTCTCTGTAGACGATTTCCTCATCCGGCGAATACAATATGGGAGTGATCAAAATATTCTTGATCAAAAGGGGAGAATCATACGCGCTTGGTGTTCTCTGAATTAATCTTGGCTGCTTTGCCATTTTTATACTCCTCAAATTTGAAAAAATGATTCCTCGAATTCCGGCTTGTTCAAATATTTTTTCATAAAAAACGCTGGGAATTTGTCAAGATTCATGAGTATGTCGGATGTGATTTCGATTCCACTCTGCTTAAACGCTTCTATTATTTTATCTGGAGAGGGAGGACACGTCTTGACAAAGATGGCGTCTTTGATTTCTGGATTATCCTTGTTAGCCTCAAAAAGACACTTCCCGATCATTATTGACTTCTTCCCCCGGGTTGGTTTCATCAATTTACCGGTCAGCACTTCAACGTTTGGCCAAGAAGATCCCTTCCACGACATTGCGATGGAAGTCAAAATGGCTCCCGTCAATAAAGAACAGTATGTACAGAGACTTGTGTCATATTTGGGATATGAGATTCCGCTTATACCCATTTTGGCGAACGCAACAGGAAGACTGTTGTCCTCGTTGTAAGGAAATGTGTAGTCATGAAACGAGGCTACAGATTCAACGTCCTCACCTGAGGTTTGTATATCAGACATATCTAAAGGTTTTGCATAAAATTGCGCGGCTTGCGCCAGATGTGGCACTTTTTCCGGTGTGTAACCCAGGATTTTTGCACCTACAAAATCGGCTGACAGAACATCCCAGGAGGAGACAAGAAGATTTGTCCTCCTTGCTTTTCCATCAAATCCCGGTCCTCTCTCATTAGAATATATTCCGTCGATTAACGTCAGCATGCGTGGAAATTTCTGAATGAGCCTGGATACGTAGAAGTGCAAATCCTTGGCGCCATCAACGTTGTGGCATTTCTTGCGGGATTTGATATCGATAGTTCCTTTGAGATTTTTGACTCCGAGGCTAACGACCGCCTGAGCGTGAGTTTTTAGAACCGGCAGATTTATTACCACATCACTGTTAAGGATATCTGTGTTGAAATTTAGAGTTACTCCATCCCCCAGATCTACTTTCTCAAATGGACGCTCAAAAACTTTGACGCACTTTATCCCATATTGTTTTTCGAGTGACCTGTATCCCAGATACATGTACGCGTCTTCCTGAGTTTCCCTGTCCTTGGGATCAAGGACTACGGTCCCTTCCCCCAGAGTAACATGTTCTACTCCATGTTCTCTCAGAAGCCTGACGGTGTCCGCGACAACCCTGGAGGTGGTAATTACCCCCCACTTTGGAAAAGCAACCGCTCGACTCCAGAAAACAATATTAGGTTTGATAAAAACCCTATCTGACTTCGAAATCCGATTTAAGCCTCCAGCAAGTTCGATGACTTCTCTAACAGAATCAAAAGGAGTCCTGTATTTCATTACTCCGACAACATTTTTCCCCATAAATAACTCCTCATAATCGGCTGGTTCAACACACTCCAAGTTCTCTGGAACCTAGTCGGAAAAGAATTTCTCATCAAAATTTGCAGTTAACCCGTCTTCTTCAGAGAGCCTTTCTATCAACCCATAACTTTTGGTGAGTTCGTAATGAAAAAAATATTTCATGGTCAGTATCTTGCCACTATAAAATTCGTGATCAGATTGACTTTTTACTCTCTTCAACGCTTCGTACGCAGCAATTCCCTGCTTAAGCCATTGCCATGCCACGGCCGTTATCCCAAACAATTCTAGGTACAAAGTCGAATCTTCGAGAAAATCTTCACTGTGTCCCGCTGATGCTAGCATCATCAGCCCAAAAGTGACTTCTCTCAATGAATTTATTCCATGCTGAAGTCTCTCTGCGTATGGATGGAGCTCGGGTAATGTACAGGCTAGCGCTATCGTCGTGCATACTTCCTCCAGAAAAAGCATGAAGGCCTTGCAGTCGTGCATTACGACCTTTCGGCCTAACAGATCAATCCCCTGTATGCCCGTAGAACCTTCATGAATTGGGTGGATACGAATGTCTCTGTAATATTGTTCCAGGGGAAATTCGTCGCAAAACCCGTATCCTCCGAGACACTGCAGAGCCTGACTCACCGACATGACCCCCATCTCGGATGGATATGTCTTCGCCGCAGGGGTCAACAAATCCAGTAAGAATCTGTATTTGATTTTTTGATCACCGGTGGTTACACCAGCCATATCCGAATAAAGACAACACTGCAAAACCAGTGACAATGATCCTTCTACGATTGAGCGTTGGAACAGTAACATTCGTCGAATGTCGCTGTGTTCAATTATACGGATTGGCTCTGAATCGGGATCTTTGTCGGATAGTCTCCGTCCTTGCCTTCTTTCCTTGGTATACTCCAATGCGGCATAGTAGGCTGCCGAGGCTATTGCCGCTGCGCCAACGCCAACTTCCAACCTGGCTTCGTTCATCATCTGGAACATGTAGGATAGGCCCTTGTTCGCATCTCCAACAAGGTAACCGTGACAGTCATTGTTGTCTCCAATGCTCAACTGCACTATAGGCGCTCCCCGGTAACCCAGTTTATGATAAAGGGCCGAAACATTAACGTCATTTGGGATGAGTCTTCCAGCGGCGCCCGCGCGTTTTTTTGGAACCACAAACAGAGACACCCCTTTAACCCCGGAAGGGGCTCCCTTGATTCGAGCCAGCATCAGGTGAACGACATTTTCAACGGCGTCATGGTCCCCGGCTGAAATGAATATCTTTTGTCCTTTGATGTAATAGTGGCCTTCATCAGTCTGAACCGCTTGAGTCTGAATGTCCCCAAGCGAACTACCGGCCTGAGGTTCTGTTAAAGCCATAGTCCCCTGCCACTTCCCTGAAAATATGCTGGGGACAAATTGCCGTCTAAGTTGCTCTGAACCAAATGACTCGATCAGGTGGGCGGCTCCGTACATGAGCAGTGGATAAACAGAAGCCGAATAATTGGCCGCTCCGAAGATGAAATGGCATGCCGAGGTTACAGTGAAAGGCAGTTGCTGGCCATCAACCTCATAGGAGGCGTTAGCGGCTATCCAGCCACCTTTTCCGCACTCCTCGATGAATTCTTTGACTACAGGGTGTACGTGAACAATCCCTTTCTCAAAAGTGGGTTGATTTTTGTCCATTTCCTGTAAACTTGGCAGAAGTAAATTCCTGGCCATCTTGTGAGCCGTATCCAGAGCAAGATCAAAGGTTTCTCTGGAGTGATCGGCAAAATAATCAAACCGCGCCAGATTCTCGACGTTTAGAACCTCATGCAGCAAAAACCTCAAGTTCCGCATACTGACAAATCGATCTGTCATATTACGTCCTTTCAATGTCGATTCTAGAGCTTAATGAAAGATATGGAATTCTGTCCACTGAAAAAACGCAATTCCTGAAAAATTCCAAATCGAAATCAACAAGACTGTCCAAATCTCCCGAACAGCGGTCGGGTTTGTCAGAAAACTACCGTAATGAATGTTTAACGTTTCAGGAAAGTATTATTGAGATGAGTGCAGGCGAATATAATCGACGAACGAATAGGCAAAGTGGTCTCGGGACCTTTAAGGTCCCGAGAATCTGATCCATTAACGGAGATTAAGAGTCACATTCCCTTCGTAAGTTTGTCCCAAAGAGAAATAATGTCGGTTTTAGCGCTATCTTTTTTTTCATCTATTTTCTTGGTTAAGACGGACATCTGTTCGGATAAAGCCTTCACTTTTTCTGAAACTTCCTTGCCACCCCTTTCTGTAAGCGATTTTATGGCCTCACTGGCCTCCGTGACATAATTCTTGGCTCCACTCCATTCTTTGTTTTCGATGCTTTTAAGCGCCTCCCATACGTACGACCTTGCTTTAACTACTGGGGCCTCCCATTCATCATATTCAAAAATTACGAGCCTGTTCTGTATATCGGCAAGCGATTGGTTTGCCGCCTCAAGATCTTTTCCTTCCAAAGCCTGCGCCGCCTTCAAAAGGTCCTGTTTGGTTTCCCCGACATCAAGTGACACTTTGGTGAAAATAAAGTCAATGTCTACGGGGACAGATGAGTTCTTTGCCGCCGCCTGACCTGCGGATTCTCTCTTGGCCTGTTTAAATTAACGACAAGCAAAACGAATTAGGGTTCTCTCCGAATTGAATCATGTTGGCGTTTAAAAAAGCTACTTACCACATGGCGCGCTATTGCGGGCGCTGCGGTGAAGCCAGGGCTGTCTATTCCGACAAGATGAACAATATCGTCGTATAATCTGTCCCTGGAAATATAGAAGTCGGGATAGTTATTTAATCTGGCCTGTATGCCTCCGAAATTTGGAGTCAGGTCAGCAGCGACTAAACCAGGAAAAAAACCGGTGTCATTAACAAAGCTCTCAGGTTCAGGCATAGGGGTCTGGAAGTCGTCATCACTATTCACGACCGTTAACCTTGGGCCAACCATCACGGTATCGCCTATGACATGTTTACCGTCCATGATATCGAACATCGGAGTCAAGTGAACACCCACAGTGCTCTGTAAACCAAATGGGGTTTTGACAATCCTGGGCGTGGGATAAACATTTGATCCCTTTAAATAGATCGCCCCATGCGCTTTTCTATTGAACTTCATCGAATCTCCCCGAATGAATGCTGTTTTGAGTGGAAAGTCGCTGTCTACCATCTTGGCCAACTCTACCGCTTTAACTCCCCCCGCGTTAATAACCCTCTGAGTTTCGACCCAATCCAGGGAACCATCGCGATAACGAATCTTGATCGTTAATTTGCCATGTCTCCACTCTATGGCTGTAAC
>JAZDKD010000730.1:0-5243 GCA_043803345.1 Pseudomonadota bacterium | reverse complement strand
CTGCCGGTTCTTCTTGGCCTCACAAGCAAACATGCCAAGAATTGGGCTCAGGAAACCGAGAGTTATCTTCGGGTATGGGATAGGTTTAATTAAATGAACGATAACGATCGTCGCCAGTATTCAATTGATCTGGACATTGACCTGAAGTCTTTGGATCTCATCAAAGAGAACAAGTACTGCATCATCTATGTGGCAGCCACTCCCGACGGACGTCGTATAGTCAAGAAGTACAAAGGAGAAGACTCCAGTCTTGTAAAGATCGAAGCCGACGCCCTGATTTTCTATCACGAACTGGCCCAAAATGATTCTGATCTTATGGATTCCGGCATCCCTCTGTTAAGACAGGGTCGAAACCTTCTTTGCATTGGTTTTATAGACGGGGAAGCATTCAGCGATGTATTGTACAAGGCAAGAAAAGATGACGCTATCCGAGATAAATCGATACGGTTGATGCGGAAGCTCGGTAGAGTCATAAGAACCATATATGACAAAACCCGAAAGCCAGGGGCAAAAACATCTCCATTTATTTTCGAATATCTCGACTATTGTTCGAACCAACTCCACAAGATGCCGATTCTGGGATCTACATTCTTTAAACGGATGCCAACAGATTCAAAGCAAATTGCCGAAGAATTCGAGCGAAGCAACATTGAGCCGTCATTCATTCATGGAGATCTGGTTTTCAAGAACATTCATATCAAAGGTGAACGTCTGGGGCTGATTGATTTTGCAAACGCCAACTCTCTGAGTCATCCTCTGAATGACATTTACAACCTCCGTTTTGCGTTGTCCAATATGTTGCTACCCCAAACTTTTAAAACAAAACTTCTTGAGGGGTTTAATCTAGGCACGGGCCAGTTCGACTTCCCTCCTGCGGCTAGGCGCTTTTACTATGAATACCATCGCAGACGCTGGCTAATGCTCAAACTAAGTTCGAAGAACCCCGTTGACTTTCTTCAGGGTGTTCGTGGGCTCATGAGCTTTGCACGTAATTCTGCCCCAGAGGCCGTAATGCAATGACCGTAGCCTCCCTATTGGGCATTTTGACCTTCCTGATAGGGGTACCATCCGTCCTCATATTGCTTTATTCCAGACCGACTTTACGCAGACCTCTGCTTTCGCTCATGGCTTTCGGCACTTGTTACGTCAAAAAACCCCTGTACATGGAGATTTTTTTCGTGCCATACCGGGGGGTTGATCGCGGATTTGGCGTTACCATACCGGACTTGATTCTTTTTGGTTTCTTGCTGTGGATCATTCTTGGCGGATCGAAAGATAAAATCATCTGGTGGCCATACAACACGCTTCTCTGGCAACTCCTAATACTGGTATCGATCGTTTCCCTGCTTGGTTCCCCCGTGGCCTACTACGGTTTGTTTACATTACACAAACTTATAAGGGGTTACCTTCTTTTCTGGGTGGTTGTGAACCTTGTCCGAGACAGAAAAGACGTTGAGGCTGTCGTTTACGGCGTAATGGCTGCAGTAATTTTCCAAACAGCGATTGTTTTTTTTGACAAATACGTTACCAAGAAAGTTGTCAACAGATCAGTTGGAGCGTTTCCTCATCCTAATACCCTTGCAATGTATATTGATTTGATAATTCCTATGGTCCTCTCTATTCTCCTTGCAGGCGAATTCCCCAAAAGTAAAACTAAATGGGCGGCAATTGCCATTTTGGGCGGACTTCTGTGCGTTGTCTTCACTAAGTCAAGGGCTGCGCTAATAATAGTCGGCGGTTCTCTGGCCGCTGTGACGTTCTTTTCCATCGTCCTCAAACCCACAGGCAAGAAAGTCACTATAGCTCTGGTGGGATTCCTGCTCGTGGACATAATGGGAATTTTCGCCGCGCCGAAAATCATAGAAAGATTTCAGAAGGCGCCTGAGGCCTCGGAAATGACCCGGGTGTATTTCAACCATGCGGCGCGCGCCATGGCTAACGACAAATTATTCGGAATGGGATTGAATTCATATTCATGGACTCTGGCCAATACTGATTACTATTGGTACGTCTACGCTGAGGAGCGCGATGAAGTCAAAGATGAAGAAGAGTTCATAGAAAGCGAAAGGGGGCAGAGCCGGTTAGGGACGGCTCATCATATCTACTACCTTTTCGCCGCTGAAACAGGCTGGCCGGGAATGATCATCTTCATAATGTTTATAGCCAGATATTATCTGCATAATTTGATTCTTCTCTTTCGGACACGGGACGATTACTATCAGGCTATTCTGCTCGGCCTTTTTGTAGGCTTTTCGACACTGCACCTTCAGGGGTTGTTGGAGTGGATTTTTCGGCAGACACAGGTTTTCTTTCTGTTTTGCGTACTGTCGGGCCTTATGGTAGCCACGGGCAACGTTATGAAACTTGGCCAAGAAAGACAGTAAGGAGTCGACCTTGTCAGAACAAAACCCAGCCGATCATAAGAAATCAGGCGCTAGCGACCCGGAAAAGAAAAACAGGTCGCGCTATATCCTAGTGAACACAGTCTCCAGTTATGGCCGGGATATTGTTGATACGATAGCTTTTCTGGTTCTCATACCCTTTATCATTCATACACTGGGGAAAGAGAGTTTCGGGTTGTGGTCACTTATTTGGGCTTTTTTGGCCATATTTGAGCTAGCTGATCTGGGGTTTGCGGCCTCAGTTATAAAATATGTCGCTGACGCAAGAGGTAAAAATGATTTTAGGAGTCTAAAGAATATAGTTTGCACTCTCTTTTGGATCTATGCGTTTCTAGGGGGCGCCGTTGGCACTGGAGTTTTGATCAGCCTGCTGTTCTTTAACAAGCTTTTTCAGGTTCCGCCTGACCAATTGGAAATGGCCAATGCTGTTCTGGTAATTTTAGGCGTTCGGTCAGCGTTATATCTTCCTCTCGGCATGTTCCGAGGCGTTCTCGTTGGTTTCCAGAAATTAAACGTTGCCAACGCATACAAAGTTTTTTCAAGCTTGCTTTATTTGGCGTCTGTTCTGATTATACTTCCTTTGGTTCCGGACATTCGCGTTCTGGCTCTGTTGAATGCAATCACAGGACTTATCCCGATGTTCGCTATGATGATCCACGTGAAAAAGGTCATGCCCGAGTTCACTCTGAATCCCAAACATTTTCAGCAGTCGCTAATGCGAAAAATATCCTCGTTTTCGATATATTTCTCCCTAACCCAAGTAGCGGGAATGATAGCGACCCGATCCGACACGATGGTTATAAAGCTCTTCCTTCCATTGGAAATGGTGGCGATCTACTCCATAGGAATGAGACTATCGGAACACGCCGGCATGTTTTGTTCACATTTAACCCGGGCATTATCTCCAGTATTTGCGGAACTTCATGGCGCAAATGACCAGTTAAACGCAAAAGCGGCTCTTTATCGCGGCAGCAAGCTTACAATCGCGTTCGCCACTCCGCTGCTTCTCGGATTGGCGATTCTTTCCGAACCATTAATCCTGGCATGGACAGGACCGAGTTTCATTAAGGCGGTTCCTGTTTGCCAATGGCTGGTAGCGGCGGCAATGATCACTATTATTCATGGCAATACTGTAAACCTTCTCGCCATGGGCGGACATCAGAAGTATACGGCAATCTGCCTCGTAGCGGGTCAGATCATTAACCTCGCTCTGTCGTTTATCCTGATCATCCCTTTAGGCATAGTGGGCGTTTCCATGGCCACCTTCATTGCATCCGTGCCAATCTACATCGGGTTCCTCCAGGTGTACGCATCTAGAATGCATGGCATGTCCCTTCTCGATTTCTACAGGGCCACGCTATTGCCGAGTTTAATACCGGCCTTGGCCATGGCCGGACTATTGGTTGGCGTGTTGAATTTCATAAACTTGACCAACCTTGTGGAGGTGGCTATTCTCCAAACTATTGGAATGATCTTTTTTACCTCTATCTACTGGCTGATAGGGTTTAACAGGGAAGAACGGGCCTACTTCTGGGATAAGATAAGACGGGCTCTGACCCGACGTAAATCTAAGAGTCGGACAACAACTATCTAACTTTCGTGAAGACATCGGAAATATAGTGACAACTCCAGTTGAACAAACACCTCCATCTTCCGGGTTACCGTTTGACCCCCTAACCTTACTTATTGGGTTGATCCTGAGATGGAAGATTGTTGCGATCGCTCTGGTATTATCCTTGATTCTCGGGGCAGTGGCGGCCAAGTTATTTGGAAAAATGACATTCGAAACCGAAACAATAATTTTCTTCAAAGAACCTGACAAAAAAGACGATACCGGTGGACGTAATCCTTCGGTGAGCAACCGAGCTACCATGGTCAAGATTCCATCCAACCTAAGAGCGGTCAGCGAGAAACTCAACCTCGGATTGCCACCTACTAAACTGGCTCCGTCGATCCAGGTAAGGGTGGAAAAGAGAACATCCCTCATTATCATCACAGCCCAGTGGTCTTCAGCCAAAGAGGCCGCTAAAATCGCCAACACCATGCGTGAGGTGTTTGTTGCCAACCAGGTAGCGTTGATGAAAGCGGACGCAAAAAAAGAAATGGACGGCATCGAAACCAAACTCGATGTAGTTGATCGCAATCTTGCCGATGCTGATCAAAAACTCCAAACGTTTATTTCCGAGAACAAAATTGTTGATTTGGCCAAGGAGATTCAATGGAACGTCGATCAAATCGCTTCACTGGAGACGCTGGTTTCTAATTCCAAAAATGAAGCGGATACTCTTGAAACTCAGAAGTTAAACATCCAGGAAAGGATTGAAAATCTCAAAGCCAAAGCTATTGAAGAGCAGTCTGTTAGCAAGCAGGGAAAAAGCCTGGCGGATCTAAATATTAGGATTGAGAGACTTCGCAGGGCAATCCATGATGACAAGGTAAAACGTAAAAACACGGTAGAATTGGGGAAAGATGAACTTGCCTACCTGAGAGCCAAAGAACTTCTGGATAAGGGTCTGATAGCTCAACAGGATTTCGAGAAGGCAAAGGCGGAGTTTGAGGCTAAGGAAGTCGACGCTGTCGACACCGAAGAAATTCAGGAATGGAAAAGACAGTTGAAGGTCCTCGAGGGAGAGGTAATTCCTGAGAAGGAGAATTTCAAAAGCCCTACTCAGGAAATGTTGAGCAGTCTTCAAGTCAAACTCTTGGATATGGAACTTCAGGAGGTTTCACTAACCAAGAAAGTTGACTTTGTAAATAAACAGATTGCTCGAGTCAAAGCTCGATTGGAGGTTCTGTCCGGACTTCAGAGAAAATACACGATTCTCTCCAAGGAAGATACCA
>JAZDKD010000729.1:0-3902 GCA_043803345.1 Pseudomonadota bacterium | reverse complement strand
TTGAGCCTATGGAAAGAATCCGAGAGTTGATTTTCAGCTCTTCCGGTGACTGACCAAATGAGGGTGAGAATTCCGGCGAACACGGCGATCAGCAATCCTACGTTAAGGATCAACGTGTCACGTGATTTTCTAAGTTGAGCTGTCACATCTCTTATGACCAGAATGTCGGCGATATCTTGGCCAGCGGCGTCGTACTGATCAATAACACCACATTCGAGAGTCTTTCCTCCTTGATTCATGAGAAAAGTGTCGTCTGTCGTGAACGACGGATAACCTTCGCGTATCCTTTTGACAAAGTCTTCCGGGATATCTCTTGAAGTTCTATGAGTCACCAAGATATCCTGGTAATCATCCCAATTGCCTGAGAAACCAAAAATCCCTTGCGAAACATTGAAGTTCTCTTGATTGATGAACTTTTTTCGGACCACGTTTATAAGATCCACATTCAGATTTGCTCCCAGATCGGCGAGCAGTAGCTGGAGTTCGGTACCCAGTTCCACAAAACCAATAAGTTGTCCATGTTCAAACCAAGGACGTGTGTAACGAAGCGTGAAAACTCCAAAGACCCCCGGTTCAATGCCCCATGCGTCTTCGCCTGTTCTCTGGGAAGTCTGAACTGTGACTCGATCAATACGGTCACCGCTGACATCAGGCTTCTGGAGCCTCAAGAAACTGATTCGATCCGGTTGAATGAAATTGAAGTGAGTTATCTTAAATTTTTTGTTTAGTTCCGTGAAAATCGGTTGAGCAAGAGTTTTGAGTTGATCAAAATTCCTCTCCTTCAGCTCTTTCAAGAGATCTGGATGATCTTCAATGCGATCTATCTGAGCTCTAAGCATTTGAGCCTGCGAGGCGATGAGCCGATTCCATGCGCTGCTGGACTGCTCCACAGTGCGACGCATGTTCCTCCGTAATTCTTCACTGGATTGTCTTTGTTGATATAATACCCAGGAAACCAAACCTGCAAGCATGGCCACCGCCACAGGGGCTACAATCCATTGTTTGAGTTGCAAGTCCTTATGTGATCTCTGACGGTTACGCCATCTTACTGCGAGAGCCGCTCCAAGCAAGATTAGCAGCACTACTGATGTTGCCACCATAGGCTCGAGACGAGCTCCGTCGACTCGTTTTTCCCAATCGTGAGCCAAAATATCCAAACCTAACACCATGATGACGTTTCCGCTCACGGGATCGAGAACTGGGGCGGCAGCGGAAACAAAAGTCTCATACTCGTCGGTGAATGGTCCTACGGTCACGGGACGTTTGTCTTCGAAGACTTTTAAAAATTCTTCAGGAGGTTCCTTGTACGGAGTCCCTGGCGGGCTTGCCATTTGGTGGTCTTCGGGATAACTCTCAGGTCCAAACACGAGTCCACCATGGCGAAGGGCCATACTGTAAAGACCCGAACGAGGAATGTGCTCGGCGTGCGCTATCATCTGACCTCGAATAGTCTCGAAGGCAGGGGAGCCCTTGTCAACAGGACTGAAAGCAAGTTTTTGAACTAATGCCGGGTTTATCGTACGTGCGATATCCACAAGTTGCCTGAGCAGACGCTCGCGCATTTCAAGATCAACGCTTTTTCCCCTTGATTCCGCCGCCCACCACCCAAGCCCGGACACGGCCACCGCAACCCCAACCGCAAGGAATAATGTTCGCCAATTTAAAAACAAGGTTCTAAGGCTTGACATAGATTCACCAAAAAAACCATCCTTTGAGGCCCAAGCTAGACAACCCTACCGGCAAAACAAAGTGTAAAAGGAACGGCCCCCGTATATGGGGTCATTTTCTGTAACGCGCCTCTTGTGTCTATTGTTTTTTGAAGTCTGATTATCAGTCAGTTCAAAGTTATTGATACTGTAATAAATATTCTTAAAATCCTTGATCGTGATGGATTGATCATAAAAACTAAAAAAATTGTGAATATTTTCTAAGTAGCTCATAAGATCCCAGTTAAGATATCAACTTTGTTCAGGAAATTTTGGTAAACGAATTTCTAGAATGCGTTCAGGTTGAATTCAATCTCAAACGCTTCTAGTTCGGAGTGAAGTTTTTCCCACTTTTCTTCCAATAAATTTATTTCATTAGAAATAATAGGCTCTTCAGACAAGACTGCGAGGAAGGCTTCTTTGTCGTCATAATTTTTTGGATCACCCATAAAGTTCTGAATTTCCCGTTGTCGAGTCTCTTTCTTCTCAAGATCCGCTTCGATTACCTTAATTTGATCCTTTATTGGAGCGATTTTTTTGTAGAGAGCCTGTCTCATTTGGGCGTCTCTCCTCTTCTTCCCTTTTTTCAGATCCTTGTTGATTAGAACTGCGCGCATAGTTGTTTGGAGCGGCGAAGATTGTTCAAAGGCTGCTTGAGGCGACAGGCTTTCTTTACCCATGAGGTCTTTCTTGAACTGGTAGTCCTCATAATTGCCAGGATAGAAATCTCCCTTCTTGTCATGGATTTCTAAGATTCCCGTACATATGGCATTCATGAGTCGCCGATCGTGAGTAATTAAAACTATTGAGCCGGGGAATTTTTTTAGAGCTTGCTCAAGTATTTCACAAGAAGGAATATCAAGATGGTTGGTAGGCTCATCCATCAGAAGAAAGTTGGGAGGAGATAACAGAATCTTTGTTAGAGCCAGTCGACTCTTTTCACCCCCGGACAACACTTTGACTTTCTTGAAAACATCGTCACCAGAGAACAAAAACGCGCCAAGTATGTTTCGGACTTCTTGTTCAGGTAAATTTGGAGCTACAGAACTGGCTTCCTGCAAAACATTTAGTTCGGTGTTAAGGTTTTCCGACTGATGCTGAGCGAAATATCCAACTTTAACATTATGACCGTAGTGAAGAGTCCCATCATCAATGGTCAAGACGCCAGCCATAATTTTCAATAATGTCGATTTGCCGGCTCCATTAGGTCCTACTAGCCCTATTTTTTCTCCTTTGTCGATTTTGAAATCGAATCGTTCATACACTGTTTTGGATCCGTATTTCTTCGAAAGCCCAGCAATTTCAATCACTCTCTTTCCTGACGGATTGGGTTGTGGAAAAGCAAATTTTACGCGTTTTGGTTTGTTGGGAAGTTCTATTTTTTCAATCTTGTCCAGCATTTTCAGTCTACTTTGAACTCGACTGGCCGTTCGCGCCTTAACGCGGTTTTGATCAATAAATTTCTGAATTTTCTTGATTTTCTCCTGTTGATTCCTGTGGGCGGAAACTAATATATCTTGCTGGGATTCTTTGGTTTTACAATAATCTTCATAATTTCCGGAACAGCTTGACACCCGGCCCCCTTCAACCTCTACGATTCGGGTCACAAGTTTGTTAAGAAAGGCCCTATCGTGAGAAACAATGACCATTGCTCCTCTAAACTCAGCTAAGTACTGTTCAACCCAGAGAAGGCTTTCCAAATCAAGATGGTTTGTTGGTTCGTCCAGCAACAGAACATCTGGTTCTGACAAAAGAATCTTGGCCAAAGCCACGCGCATTCTCCAGCCTCCAGAGAATTCACTCCAAAGACGTTTCCAGTCATCAGACGTGAATCCCAATCCCTGTAGCGTACGGGTAGCTCTCGCTTCCAGCGAATAACCTCCAGATTGTTCAAACTCACTTAGAAGTCGACCATGCTCCTCCAGGAGAACCTCAGCCTGGCTGGAGTCTTGATTTATCGTTCCCAACTCGACCTCCAGTTCTCGCAGTCGTTCCTTTATACTTTTGAGTCTTTCGGAAACATTCATAATTTCTTCAAGTATTGGTCCGTCGTTTCCTTGTATGATCTCCTGATGGAGTACGCCAACGCGAACTTTCTTCTCAACAGTCACTTCACCTTTATCGGGTTCTATGAGACCCTCCATCATTCCCAGCAGAGTTGATTTCCCTGCCCCATTGGGTCCTACGATTCCCACC
>JAZDKD010000728.1:0-2871 GCA_043803345.1 Pseudomonadota bacterium | reverse complement strand
ACTACAGCCTCGACTGATTCGATGATCTGAACATACCCAGTGCAACGGCATAGATTTCCAGATAACGCCTGTTTGATGTCCGCCTCAGTGGCCCGAGGGTTTTCGTCTAGCAGAGCCTTTGCAGACAGAATCATCCCCGGGGTGCAGAAGCCACATTGAATGCCGCCGTTTTCAACAAATGATTTCTGCAGAGGATGTAGTGCCCCATCGGTAGCGGCTAGCCCCTCTATAGTCAAAACTTCCTTTCCCTCAACCTCTACAGCAAAGTATAGGCACGAATTTACCGCCAGACCATCCACAATAACTGTGCAGGCGCCACATTCGCCTTGGCCGCAGCCTTCCTTTACCCCCGTCAAACCAAGTTTTTCACGCAATAGGTATAAGAGGGTCCAGTTATCCTCTATGGCTACAAATGTTTGATTGCCGTTTAAAATAAATTTTATCTCTCTGGACATACAAAAGCCTCCAATGTTTTAAAAACAGCCATCTGAATCACATTAACCGGATTTTCGTAAGACTTGAAGCAGGACACATAATCAAAAGTTTTCACAAAACCATTCTGAACTCTATGTCCATTTTGGGCTAACAGCCTCTGCCTTAGACCACTTCCTGAATTCTCGCGTTTTAACGGCCTTCTGATTCTTTGATCCTCTGCAAACATTTCATACCCATACGTTGAACCAGAACCGCTACCATCTCACGTCGATACCAAGCCAAACCTCGAACACTGTCTCGAACCCGAGATTCCTCCGCTGCCAGTTTTCCAGCCTCAGTCAAAGTATCTTCAGTAATTTCCTTTCCAACCAGGTATCGTTCAGCGCTCAAAGTCCTAATTGGTGTCGGGGCGGCGACGCCCAAAGCTATCCTGGCCTTGGCGCATCGATTTGAACCTTCTTCTAGAGTGATCAGAACGCCTACTCCGATTAAAGGAAGTTCCATGGCGGCTCTACGCCCAAATTTCTGGTATGCTGCGCCAGTTCGCTTGGATTGTTTGGGAACAATAATTTTGGTGACAATTTCTCCCCTATCTAGGACCGTTTGACCTGGACCTTCAAAAAAATGAATCAGATCGACACTGCGTTCGCCTGTGCTTCCGTAAATATTTAGGCGAGCGTCCAGCGCAATCAACGGGATAGCGCCGTCTGCAGACGGAACTGCGTTGACAAGATTGCCACCAATTGTGGCGACATTTCTGATTTGCGTTGATCCTATTCGCTGAACGGCGTCATGTATGATGGGGTATTGGAGTCTTATAACCGAAGACGTCTCCAGTGTTCGGTGAGTGACCAAGCCGCCTATGTAAAACACGCCGGTTTCCGTATTCAACACGAGTTGAGATTGCCCATCGATATGTTTTAAAGAGATCAGATAGTCGGGAGCGAGTTTACCAGACGTGATTTTGACTATTACGTCCGTTCCTCCGGCCACGTACATGGCTGAACCCCCGTGAGACTGATGCAATGAAACGGCTTCATCAAGAGTCTTAGGGATTAGATATTTAAATTTTTTCATAATTACCTCGCCTAAATAATTTTAAGCTAAGACAGGCGAACATGCGCTAGACACAAATCAGATATCGAAATTTCTAAGAAGGACGGTTGTCAAAAACGCGCTTCGATTTTCGTTCAGAACGCGGCAAAGATCCATAAACATTGACTTCGGCATTACAACTCACCAAAAGAGCCCTTTTTATGGCGGCTTCAACTTTACGCTTGATATCGGCTTGTATATCTTTTTCAGCGCTTTCGTTGATCTCCACCCGCAAGGTCATGTAATCACGGCCATCATTACCGCTATCGATTAAAACCTGGTATTCAGAACCTATATCATCAATTTTTGAAAGAACTGAATCGATTTGACTGGGATAAATGTTTACCGCTCGAAAAATAATCATGTCGTCGGATCGTCCCAGAATTCGGTCGTGTAGCGGCAAAATGTTGCCACAGGAACATGGATGTTCGATCAAGCGAGTAAGATCGCGCGTGCGGTACCGAATCAATGGAACGGCCTCCTTTTTGAGAGTTGTGACGACCATTTCTCCTATTTCTCCAGGGGCAACCGGGTTCAGAGTGTCCGGGTCCAATATCTCCAATATATAATAATCGGCCCAGTAATGAATACCTTCATGGGCAGTGCAATCCAGCCCGGTTCCCGGACCATACAATTCGGTCATTCCCGGGATATCGAACATATGCTCTAAACCTAATAACTCACCAATTCGTTGACGCATTGCGTCGCTGCTGCGCTCAGAACCAAAAATCATTTTCTTGAGGGCGATTTTGTCTCTCAGGCCTCGTCGGTTCACTTCTTCGGCCAGGAGAAGTCCCATGGACGCAGTGCAACATAACACCGTTGACTGTAGGTCGACCAAAAAATCACATTGCATGTCAATGTTCCCTGGCCCCACGGGCACGGCCATAGCGCCAAAACGCTCACATCCCAACTGAAAACCTACTCCCGCTGTCCAAACGCCGTAGCCCACTGCAATCTGAACTCTATCTTCTACAGTAAGTTCGGCCATTTCATAGCACCTGGCAAAAAAATTTGCCCAATCTTCCAGATCATTTTGTGTATAAGAAAGGATTTTACGTTTGCCTGTAGTGCCGGAGGATGCGTGAATACGGACTACATCGGATAATGGCACTGATAACAGGGGAAAGGGGTACCCTAATTTCAAATCATCTACTGTTGTGTATGGTAATTTACGAATATCATTTAGGGATCGAATGTCCTCAGGCTTCAGGCCCGCCTGTTTCATTGCGCCTCTATAATGTTCTGAACCTGAGTAGGCGTGCCGCACTGTCCATTTGAGACCTTCGAGTTGATGGTCCCGTAGTTCTGAAATATTTGCAAAAGTCGGCATAAAGGTTT
>JAZDKD010000727.1:0-4974 GCA_043803345.1 Pseudomonadota bacterium | reverse complement strand
ACAGTATCAATGAAACTTAACCCTCATAAAGTCGAATGAGGAGATTAAGGGAGGCGATAGTGACTAAACCCATGGAACAAATAAACTGGCGGGAAATAGAGGCTGGCGGAGTAATAACCGAACCTGGCAACGCATCCTGTTATCACACTGGGACTTGGCGTTCGCAGAAGCCGAAATACGACGAAAACGTTTGCATAAGATGCTGGAGATGTTACGTGATGTGCCCGGACGCTGCAATCTCGCCTGATTTGGGGAAAAATATTTTTGTTTGGAATTACGATTATTGCAAAGGGTGTGGTATTTGCGCTTACGAATGCCCCGCCAAAGCCATCGTGATGGAGGAGGACTAAAGATGGGCCGTAAAATCGGTATAGAGGTTTCAATCGCTGCCGCCGAGGCAGTAGGACTATGCGATGTAGATGTTGTGGCGGCCTATCCTATAACCCCCCAAACCCACGTTGTGGAGCATTTGTCTGAATTGTGCGCTTCTGGAGAGCTTGACGCCGAGTTCGTGCCGGTCGAGTCAGAACATTCTGCCATGAGCGTATGTTGCGGGTCTGCGGCGGCCGGCGCTCGAACATTCACAGCTACCTCGTCTCAGGGTTTGGCTCTCATGTCTGAGATTGTTTTTATAGCGTCCTCCATGAGATTTCCTATCGTCATGTTTTTGGCGAATCGAGCTCTCAGCGCTCCTTTGTCAATATGGAACGACCACTCAGATACTATGATGGTAAGAGATTCAGGTTGGATTCAAATTTTCTGTGAAAATGGACAAGAGGTCTATGATTCCATTTTTCACTCTTTCAGAGTGGCTGAAGATCCTAAGGTGTCTTTACCCATAATGATAAATGTTGATGGCTTCAACCTCACCCACGTTATAGAACCAATTGAGTTCTGGACCAAGGAAATGGCCCAAAAATATATTCCGCCATTCAAACCGCTTCACAAACTGCATCCGGACAAAGTGGTATCTATGGGCGCATTCGGAATGCCGGAGATTTATGCTGAAGCCAAGATGTCACAGGACCAAGCGCTCTGGAATTCCTACCCCGTAATAAAACAGGGTTGGGATGAACTAGCTGCTCTGACCGGAAGAAAATACTCACCCGTGGAGCTTTACAAAACAGAAGAGGCCGAAACCCTCATATTAGGGATGGGAACCATCTGCGAGACGGCGTCGTTGGCCGTGGACAAAATGAGAGAGAAAGGCAAAAAAGTCGGTCTGGTAAAATTAAGATTATGGAGACCACTACCTGTAGACGATATCAAGAATGCTATTTCAGGAGCCAAGAATTTGTTGGTGCTTGATCGTGCGGTTTCCTTTGGGGCCGCAAACGGTCCGGTAACGTCTGAAATCCAGTCAATCATGTATCACGAAAAGGAACGACCCAAGATACATAATGTGATCGCAGGGTTGGGCGGTAGAGATGTTACGCCGGATGACATGATAAATATGCTTGAGATGGCTCTAGCTAATGAAAAACAAGGTTACAACATTTATGGTGTGCGAGGTTGAGCGACGCCTGATTGGAGAATAACATGGCTGAAACCGAAAAAAAGAAAGTCATTAAACCAATAAAAAATTTCTCGCTGGAAGAATACATAAGTTCCGGACATCGCGCCTGCCAGGGCTGCGCTGAGGTCCTTGCCGTCAGGCATGTCCTCAAAGCTATCGGACCAGACATGATCATGGCCATGGCCACCGGCTGTATGGAAATAATCTCTTCACCCTACCCACTTACATCCTGGAATATTCCCTGGATACATGTGGCATTCGAGAACGCGGCTGCGGTGGCCTCCGGCGTGGAGTCCGGCCTGAAGGCCTTACGTCGAAAAGGCCGGGTTCCGGACAAAAACGTTACTATTGTGGCCATGGGCGGGGATGGCGGGACGACAGATATCGGATTCCAAGCGCTGTCGGGCATGATGGAGCGCGGGCACAAAGTTATTTATGTGTGTGTTGACAATGAGGCCTATATGAACACGGGTATTCAAAGATCATCGTCTACCCCATTCGGTGCCACCACAACAACTTCTCCAGCCGGAAAACTTAAACCTGAAGGCCAATCCACTTCCAAGAAGGATATGGTAGCCATTGCGGCCGCTCATGGAATTCCTTACACCGCAACTGCCTGCCCTACCTTTTTTACTGACCTGCAGAAAAAGATTCAAAAAGCAAAGGAAGTTAATGGGCCTTCATACATTCACATTCTTTCTGTCTGTCCTACCGGCTGGAGAGTTCCACCTAACAAAGCCATAGAATACGGCCAGTTGGCAGTCGATACAGGTGTTTTTCCACTATATGAAGTCGAAAACGGGGTATGGAAGCTCAACCGGAAACCAAAAGAGCTGAAACCCGTTTCGGAGTACTTTAAAGGCCAGGGCCGTTACAGGCATCTGGATGAACATTTCACTCAACTAATTCAGGATAAGGTCACTGAAAGATGGAACAAACTTGTAGAGTTATGCAGTGAGAAATCCGAAAAATAGTAGCTGATCTTTCAAGCAAAAAAAACGGCCGGTTTAAGTTGAAACCGACCGTTTTTTATTGTTACTAAAGACTGACTCTACATGTCGTCGTCATCCTCGTCACCGGGCCATTCAAGGAATGGCTTTTCCTGATCAACCATAGCGTTGACCATCAGTTCAACCAGGCCAGTGTACCAGATCCCCGTCTTCTCAAATACTTCGTAACTCTCAAGCATATCTCTTATTTGCCCTTTGCAGTTCGAGCAAGGGGCGCAAACCATTTTTCTGATTGACGGGTCCATTTCTCCCTGAAACGCGTTCAATATTTGGGTGAGTTTCTTCCTGCCTGAAACGAGAAGTTTCCAGTCAGTAAAGTTCCCGGAACTCATGATCGCAAAACCGGATCCGCCTCCACAGCAATAATTCTTAACTCCATGCGGTTCCATTTCCCTAAAACGACCCGGAGGGAATATAGCATTAAGCACCTCTCTCTGCGGCTTGACAATGCCCATTAACCTGACTGCGTTGCATGGGTCATGCAATGTTACGGGGAAGTCGTTCTTGGAGGGATCAAACTTTATCTTGCCGGATTTCACTATTTCGTTCAGTAAAGTGTATGAACTCTCACGGGGAATCATCTGCCCGCCGGGAAGAAGTCTGTCCGCAATCACAGAAAGGGCCTTATGGGCGTGACCACATTCTCCTATGACTATTTTCTTGACCCCGAGGTCTCGCGCTATCTCAAGGTGTTTTAGAGCCACCCGCGCAAACTGAACGTCATCATACCAAAGCCCGTAGTTGACTGCGTCATATCCGACCAAATCTGTGGACAGTGTATAATCAATACCCGCAGCGTCAAAAAGAATGGCAAACGCCATCGGGTTTTCAGGCCATGCCATGAATTCGCCCGCATTGTGGATCAGTAGAATTTCAGCGCCCTTCTTGTTGAGAGGGATTTTGATTGTCTTGCCGGTTTTCTCTTCAATGTCGTCTTCGAGATATTCTATGATGTCAGCGACCGCCGCCGTGGTCATCCCCGTGCTGGAACCAAACTTGAGATGCTTTACTGATCCTTTCTCATGAATCTCCGGCCCGGCAATTCCCATTTCCTGGCTGAACAACTTTCGAAGTTCGTGCGTCATCAGGCCATTGTCAACCCCTACCGGACACACCGAAGTGCAGCGTCGGCACAATGTGCATCTGTATGACAGCTCAGCCAGCCTGGCTATGGTTTCCCAATTGAGGTCAATGTCATGGCCTCTGAAACCTGCAAGTATCTTCCCTCCCGGACTCAAATATTTTTTGGCTATCTTCCGCAAGACATCGGCTCTGAAGGTGGGTCTGTATATGTCTTTTCTGCCGCTCATCTCAAAAGCCGGACAGGCGTCAGCGCAAGTTTGACACTTGGCGCAATATTCCATCGACAGCATCAGGGGCTGAAGAAACGTCCAGTTGTTTTCTTTGGTCATAAGTTTCTCAAGGCCACTTAAAAATAACTTGACGAGTCTTTCTTCTTCTTCCGGTGTTTCGGGTTTGGGTATGTTGCAGGCGCTTACGCCATCAAGTGAATATTCCCATTTTTTCTTCTGATCTTCCTTTAATGGAGTGATTGGTTTTTCTTCATAATCACCGTAAGGAGGAGGCAGTGGAGGCAAGTCCTCCAGCTTTATATTGACTAACTGTTCTGTTTTGTTGGATATTTCTTCAGGTCTCATATCAACTCCTCCGATTATTTCTTTTCCTTGGCTTCCCAAGGATTAGAGGTGGCAACTTCGGCCCAATTCTTTTTGCCCCCCTGGGCGTCTACGTGCTCGGCTGCCCACGTGACAGGATAGGCAAGATACTTTTTTATCTTTGCGTCCATCCCTGGATCATCCCTGTTTGGGGCGTCGTCCCACTTTACCTTGTCCCACATGAAATACTTTGAAACCATATGCGTCATGTGAGTAAACGGGAAGTAAGCCCAGAAACCTATAAAAATCAAAAGGTTTATCACATGAATGAGGCCCATTGGCTCCTTCATGGGGCTGAATGTCAGAAGACCCACCAAATAAGCCCTGGAAACACCAAAGCCAGGATCCTGAAGCCACACCATGAAGCCTGTGACAAACAGGAGTCCAAGCCATATCAGATTCATGTAATCTATTCCTGCCGTGACGTCGCTAAGGGCCGAATCGGTCATTCTTTTTGCGATAAGCCCCAGAACACCTATGGTTCCCAATACGTAACCCGGTACGGCCAAAACAATGGTAAATGACTGAAATAAACTTGCGAGCGCTGAATTCTCAGGGACCATCCCAAGAATCTGTAAAACCGCTCCGATTGCCAGGAAAGCCAGGCCGCCAATACACAGGTAGAGCCCCATATGGAACGGAAACGACCAATACCATAAAGGTTTATTGTCTTCATGCAAGGCCTTTATAAAAAGAATTTCCGGTACCATGAACCTGTATTGTGCCATGTGATTTTTGTGCCGAGTCTTTTTCCAATGATCCACGTCCTCAT
>JAZDKD010000726.1:0-3604 GCA_043803345.1 Pseudomonadota bacterium | reverse complement strand
CCCACCGCACCCACCGCTGCCGCCTCAGTCGGCGAAGCCACACCGGCGAATATTGATCCGAGAACGGCCAGAATCAGGAAAAGCGGCGGCAATAGGACCTTCATTACCCTTTTTGCCAGTCCGATATCGAAAAATTCATCGAGTTCGGATTTTGGAATCGGCGGGGCAAGATTGGGGAAAAAAAGGGAAACAAAGAAAATATAAGTCATGTACAACACGACCAGGACCATACCCGGGATCACCGCTCCCATGAACAGATCCCCAACAGGGACACCGACAATATCACCCAGTAAGACCAGAACAATGCTAGGAGGAATGATCTGGCCCAAAGTTCCTGAAGCCGCGACGGTGCCACAAACAAGCTCTTTTTGATATCCTCTGCGAACCATCGTTGGGACGGAAAGCAATCCCATAGTTACCACTGTCGCTCCGACAATGCCCGTCGACGCTCCCAGTAGCGCCCCTACCGCCACCACAGAAATTGCCAGGCCGCCACATACTCGTCCAAAAAGAAGTCCCATGGTGTCGAGAAGCTCTTCCGCCATTCCTGAACGTTCAAGCATTACCCCCATAAACACGAAAAGAGGCACGGCCATGAGGGTCACATTGTTCATGACACCCCATATCCGCAGCGGCAATAAGTCGAAGAAACCCCAGCCAAAACCTATTAGACCAAAGTAAAGTGATGTTCCGAGGAGAGTAAAAGTTACGGGGAATCCCGCCATGAGGAGAATTGTCAGCGCCAGAAACATCCATGCGGGTAAGTATTCCATTACGCTTCCCGCCTTTCCTCGTCACCTGCGCCAGTGATCACGAGAAGACTTTTCAGGCCGAGAGAGACTCCCTGAAGAAGCATAAGGGAAAAACCGATCGGGATAAAAGACTTAATGATAAACCGAAAGGGAACGCCCCCCGGGTCCGGTGACCCTTCGAAGACGTCCCAGGAATTAAGCATGAAACCCCAGGAGGTCTTGATAACAATATAACATCCCGGGATAAGGAAAAAAAGCACTCCTATGAGATCCACCCATGCCCGAGCCTTTGGACTGACCACCTGATAAATGATGTCCACCCGCACGTGACCGTCGTGCAAGAGTGTATAACCCGCCCCAATTAGGAAAATGAATGAAAAGATGTGCCATTCCAATTCCTGGGTAAAGACGTAGCTAGTGTTGAAGAGGTATCGCATCACCACGTCGGAAAATATGACTATAACAAGAGCAAGTGTGGTCCAAGCAACGGCCCGCCCCGTCCATTCGTTAATCGAGTCTATCAGGCCGCACAACTTCCTGATTGCGAACATGGTTAATACCTTGTAGGGGTGGATTACTTATGAAGTATTACACTGGACACACGGTAGGTAATTTGTCAAGAATTTTGTAATTTCCAAAAACATTTTCATTCCCATGTTGCGAAAACCACACCTGTCAAAATCATGATCCCGCTTACAACGTGCACCCAGGTAACAGGTTCACCTAAAAGGAAAAGCCCTTCCACTCCACTGAACAAAGGTAGAAGATAATAGACTAATGACGCCCTGGCAGGACCAATAATCCCCACCGATTCATTCCAAAACCAATAGGCCAACAAAGAGGGGCCAATTCCTAGATAAATAATAGCCCAAACAGTTTTTGGAGGAAAATCAGCCAAAGTCATTCCGGAGAGTTCCCAGCAAAACCACGGAAGCAAGAAAAGCGTTCCCAAAACAAACAGTGAAAACAAGAAAGCCTGAGGATGCAATTCAGTGGGTCGGACTCGAACCAGAATGCTGTACAAAGCAAATGACGCCGCTTGGCCCAACATCCATAGGTCGCCAATAGAAAACGTCAAATCTTTTAGGTTAGAAATCCGTCCATTGGCCAACAGAAAAACTACGCCTGAAATCGCGACTGACAGACCAATAGCCCTACGATAAGTTAACGCCTCTAACAGGAATATTCTTGCGAATATGATCGTGAAAACCGGCGAAAAGATGGCGATCAGCGACATATTCAATGCAGGTGAGAACGTGGCGGCCACATAGATGAGCATATTGCTCATCGTCAGCCCCAGGAATGCAGTAAGCGCCAGATAACCAAGATGTTTACGAATTAGTGGTATACAATTCCAGATCGGACGTATCACGAAAGGAAACAGAAAAACCGCCGCTATAAAAGAACGCAGAACAACAAGGATGACAGGCGGCGTAGAATCCGCCAGTATCCGAGCTACAATGAAATTGCCGGACCAAATTGCCGTAGCGGCCACAACAAGAACATGTCCTTTAATTACCCTATAGTGTTTAAAAGTCAAAAACAGAACCTGTTTTCTCAGGCAATATAAGAGTCAAGGCGCTCTAAATTAACTATTTCAAAAATGTTCCATAGTTCGGTATTGAGCCGGCCCGATAGAGTAGAGGTCATTACCTAAGACATCGGTTGCCACTATCAATGGCATATCTTCGATAAGCAGCTTTCTAACAGCCTCAGGCCCCAATTCTTCCCAAGCGATCACCTCAGCCTCTTTGACGCAGCGGGACATAAGAGCCCCTGTTCCTCCTATGGCGGCGAAATAGACGGCGCCCCACTTCATCATGGCGCTTTTAACTTCCTTAGAACGCTGGCCCTTGCCAATCATGCCCTTTAATCCATTTTCCATCAGTAGCGGAGCGTAATGATCCATACGATAACTCGTGGTCGGGCCTGCGGCGCCTATTGGGCGACCAGGGGGCGCAGGGGTGGGGCCAACGTAATAGATAACCTCTCCTTCCATTCGAAACGGCAAGGGCTTGCCCGAAAGGATTAGATCAACTATACGCTTATGAGCGGCGTCCCTGCCGGTGATTATGACCCCGGAGAGCAATGCTACGTCACCGGCTCGGAGACTATTAATTACTATGTCTTCAAGAGGCGCGAATATCTTTCGTGGTTGAGCGCTCATAATTCAACCTCCGCATGGCGACATGAATGGCATTGTATGTTCACTGCGACCGGTAAACTTGCAATGTGCGTAGGATAAGAATTTATGTGGACGGCCAATGCGGTGGTTTTTCCTCCCAATCCCATGGGGCCGATGCCACTGCCGTTGATTCTTTCTAACAGCTCCGTTTCCAGTGAAGCTAAAACCGGGTCGGGATTCTGCAATCCCATGGGTCTTAAAAGAGCCTTTTTTGCAATCAACGCAGATTTCTCAAAAGTACCCCCCAGACCAACACCTACCACCACAGGTGGACAAGGATTACCGCCTGATTCTAGGACCCTCTGGACGACAAAGTCTTTGGCTCCTTCAATTCCTGCTGAGGGAGGAAACATCATAACCCTGGACATGTTCTCAGATCCGAAACCTTTAGGAGCGAGAGTGATTTTGAATTTTTCTCCAGCCACCATTTCAGTATGTATTACCGCTGGCGTATTATCACCAAAATTGACACGGCTAATGGGATCAAGCGTCGATTTCCTCAAAAATCCATCTTTGTATCCTTGCCTTACCCCTTCATTGATGGCATTTGACAACAAATCACCAACGATATGGCAATCTTGACCAATTTCAAGAAAAACAACCGCCATGCCAGTGTCCTGACACAGGGGAATATGCTCTTTAGCCGCTATCTCAGCATTCTCAATGA
>JAZDKD010000725.1:0-3668 GCA_043803345.1 Pseudomonadota bacterium | reverse complement strand
AAGTTTATCAAAAATGTTTTTGCGAGTGACTTTCTCTATAAGAAAATCAAGGACATGAAGGTTGTCGGCATTATTGCAGAAGATAAAGTAAACAAGACTATGGATATTGGCGTACCTCTTGGAGTGATTGTCGCCTTGCCTCCTTCAACTAACCCTGCCTCCACTACAATATATAAAGCATTGATTGCTATAAAATCTGGAAATGCGATTGTTTTTTCTCCTCATCCTAAGGCTAAAAAGACGATCGCCAGGGTGCTTGAGATACTAATACGGGCGGCGGAAGAAAACGGATTGCCAAGTGGTGCCATCGGATATTTGCGAACGCTGGCTCTGGACGGTACGGTCGCCTTGATGAACCACAAAGACACATCGCTTATTCTGATTACGGGTGTGCCCAAGATGGCCAGAGCGGCGTACACATCAGGAAAACCGACTATTTATGGTGGACCGGGGAATGGACCCGCCTTTATTGAGCGTTCAGCTGACATAAAGAAGGCAGTAGCAGATATTATTCTCAGCCGAACTTTCGATAACGGAATTGTCTCAGCTTCGGAACAATCTATTGTTGCTGAGGGATGTATCGCCGATGAAGTAAGGCAAGAGCTCAGGAGGAATGGTGCTTATTTCATGTCAGGGGAGGAATCAGTGCAGTTAAGTAAGCTTTTTTCCCGTCCTGATGACAGTTTGAATCCGGGAATTGTCGGAAAATCAGCTCTAGAGTTGGCGCGATTAAGCGGCCTAAGTGTTCCGGAAGATACCTTAGTATTGATTTCAGAACAGAAATATGTGTCTTCCACCAATCCGTATTCAAGAGAAAAACTTTGCCCGGTTCTGGCATTTTATGTTGAAAAGGACTGGATGAATGCCTGTGAAAAATGCGTAGAATTGCTTATCAACGAGGGTCGGGGACATACCCTGGTCATTCACTCGAAGAATGAGAACGTGATTCGGGAATTTGCTCTAAAGAAACCAGTGTCAAGAGTACTGGTGAATACTCCCGCATCATTAGGGGGCATAGGAGCGACAACCAATCTCTTTCCTGCCTTGACCTTAGGTTGCGGCGCAGCAGGCGGTGGGTTTACTTCTGATAATGTCACCCCAATGAACTTGATTAATATCCGAAAGGTCGGCTATGGTGTGCGGGAGCTGGAGGAAATAACCGAGGGTGTCAAGGGTGTCAATCAGAATGCTCTTGAAAATAGGCATGATTTAATAGAATTGCTCGAAAAATTACTTGAGCAACTCAAGTAGTACGGAGTCGATATCCTGCTAAGTTAATGCAAGATGGAGGAAGAAATGGATATTAAAGAATTCTCAAATAAATTTGCGGATGTAACCAAAGACTTGTCCCCGGCAGAAACAGCTGCCATTATGAAACTGTTTCAGGGAATTTCCAAGGAATTGTCCGCCAACAGTTCTGCTAAGAACAGTGGGACAAAGTCGCCTGTGTATGAAGGGGAAATCAAGGGACTGACACCGCGTTTGGAACGACTGAAAGCCGCTTATTTAAAGGTTAAACCAAGTGTCAGTATCTATCGTGCCATTGCTTTCACTCAAGTGACCAAAGAAAATGCGGGCTTGCCCAAAATTCTGCTCCGGGCCAAGTGCTTTAGAAAAGCTTGTGAGACAGCTCCCTTGGTGATCCAAAATGATGAATTAATTGTGGGGCATCCCTGCGGGAAACCAAGGGCTGGGGCTGTGTCCCCGGATATTGCCTGGAGATGGGTGCGGGACGAACTGGACACCATGTCTACCCGGATGCAGGATCCCTTTGAAATCAGTGAGGAAGACAAGCGGATTTTGAAGGAAGAGATCTTTCCCTACTGGGAAGGTAAGAGCCTAGATGAGATTTGCCAAAGACAATATGAAGAAGCCGGCGTGTGGTCGTTTTCAGGTGAATCCTTTGTCAGTGATCTTTCTTATCATCAGGTGAACGGTGGCGGTGACACCTGCCCAGGATATGATGTCATATTGATTAAAAAAGGCATTAATGGTGCAAGACAAGAAGCCGTAGAGAGATTAAGCAAATTGTCGATGGAGAATCCGGATGACTTAGATAAGATTTACTTCTATAAAGCAGAAATTGAGACTTGTGACGGGATTTTGGCGTATGCCAAAAGACTTTCTGATTATGCCAGGAAACTGGCTGACCGAGAGAGTGACTCAGCCCGTCAGAAAGAACTTTATAAGATTTCCGATATTCTGACTCATGTACCAGCCAATCCTCCCCGCACCTTCCATGAAGCACTTCAGTCCATCTGGACATTGGAATCACTGTTTGTTGTGGAAGAAAACCAGACAGGGATTTCCGTCGGACGCTTGGATCAATACATTTATCCCATGTTCAAAGCCGACATGGAAGCCGGCCGAATGAACAAACTGGAAGCCTTTGAACTGTTAAGCTGTTTTATTATTAAATGTTCTGAAGTAATGTGGTTGTCCAGTGAACTGGGAGCAAAATACTTCGCAGGCTATCAACCATTTATCAACTGCACTATAGGCGGACAGAAGAGAACCGGTGGCGATGCAACTAATGATCTGACGTATCTGATCATGGATGCCGTTCGTTTTACCAAGATGTATCAACCGTCTCTTGCTTGTCGGATCCATAATAAATCACCGCAACAATATCTAAAGAAAATCGTAGACGTTGTGAAAGCGGGGCTTGGATTCCCTGCCTGTCACTTTGATGATACGCATATTAAAATGATGCTAGCCAAGGGATTTGGTATTGAAGATGCACGCGATTATTGCCTCATGGGTTGCGTGGAGCCGCAAAAATCCGGCAGAATCTATCAGTGGACGTCCACTGGTTATACCCAATGGCCCATTGCCATAGAATTTGTTCTGAATCGCGGTATGATGAAATGGCATGGCACCATGGAAGGTCTTGACACGGGGGATATTGAGAATATCAGGACCTATGAGGAGTTTGACGCTGCTTGCAAAAAACAAATTGAACATATTATCCGCTTGTCTGCCATCGGAACTATTGTCAGCCAGCGGGTTCACCGAGAACTTGTGCCTAAACCCCTGATGTCCCTTCTGGTAGAAGGGTGTATGGAAAAAGGCAAAGATGTTACAAGCGGCGGCGCTCTCGTCAATTGCGGCCCCGGACTTATCTTCTCCGGCTTGGGAACCTATGCTGATTCAATGGCGGCGATTAAGAAGTTGGTCTTTGAGGACCAGAAGTATACGCTAAAACAAATTGGGGACGCCATGTCTGCTAATTATGAGGGCTACGAAGCCATTCGGACTGATTGTCTAAATGCACCGAAATATGGGAATGATGATGACTATGTTGATGACATCGCCGCAGATATCGTTATCTGGACTGAACGGGTTCACAACACCTTTAAGATGCTCTATTCGCGTTTCACTCATGGTACACTCTCTATTTCCAACAACACTCCCATCGGGGAACTTACTGGCGCGACGGCCAATGGACGTCTGGCCTGGACACCATTGTCAGACGGAATCAGCCCGACCCAGGGTGCCGATAAATTGGGACCCACAGCCATCATCAAGTCGGTCAGCAAACTGAGTAACGAGTCAATGAGTATCGGCATGGTGCACAACTTCAAACTGTTACGCGGCATTTTGGAAACGCCGGAAGGAGAAAATGGTCTGATTACCTTGCTCAGAACAGCATCCATTCTCGGCAATGG
>JAZDKD010000724.1:0-7349 GCA_043803345.1 Pseudomonadota bacterium | reverse complement strand
AGCGATAATAGCTCTTAACGAGAATCAAGATTGCGTATCGGAAATTGTATCGGAATACAAGGATCGAAGAGATGCCCTGTGTAATGGGCTAATAGACTGCGGCTGGAATGTTCCACCACCCAAGGGAACGATGTTTGTGTGGGCTGAGATACCGAATCAGTTTAAGAAAATGGGGTCTCTAGAGTTTTCAAAACTAATGACAGAAGAGGCAAAAGTCGCCGTTAGTCCTGGCATTGGATTCGGTCCGTTTGGGGATGAGCATGTGCGATTTGCCCTAGTGGAAAATCGTTTGCGAATCAATCAGGCAATTCGCGGAATTAGACATTTTCTGAATAAATCCTAACTCCCGTCTAATGGCAATGGAGTAATCACAAAACATATTCAAATTGAGTTAGCAGGAACCATTATATGGAAGAAATTGCAATAGGGTTAATTGGTTTTGGAACGATAGGCAGCGGTGTAATCAAAATTCTGCAAGAAAACCAATCCATACTTGAGGCTAGAACAGGTTTCAGAATTAATCTCAAGAGAATCGCCGATCTAGATATAGATTCGGATCGAGGAGTGCCGTTTGATAAATCTATTCTCACAAATGACGCCTACAAAATACTTCAAGACCCAGAAATATCCATTGTAATTGAACTTATCGGAGGTTACGAACCGGCAAAAACCTTTATCTTAGAAGCTTTACGCAATGGAAAATCAGTGGTGACGGCAAACAAAGCTCTTTTGGCGGAAAATGGCTTAGAGATTTTTAAAATCGCTCAGGAGAATTCTGTTGACATAGCTTTTGAAGCAGCAGTCGCTGGCGGAATACCAATTTTAAGATCTTTCCGAGAGGGTCTTTTAGCGAACAGATTTGACAAGATTCTGGCAATTCTTAATGGAACATGCAATTTCATTCTGTCTGAGATGACACAAAATCCTGGAGCGGATTTTAATCAAGCCCTCAGAAAAGCTCAAGATTTGGGTTATGCGGAAGCTGACCCTACCCTGGACATAGAAGGTATTGATTCCGCTCACAAGCTTTCCATTGTCCTAGCTTTGACCCATGGCATCCACGCTCCGGTGAAGAATATCCATGTAGAAGGAATCACCGGCATTGAGGCTTTTGATTTAGTAATGGCCCGTGAATTCTCATATAAAATTAAGCTATTGGCTATGATTATAAGGCACGACGCCAAAGTGGAAGTCAGGTTGCACCCTACAATGATTCCCGAAACTCATCCTCTGGCTCAAGTTGATGGGGTTTTCAATGGCATTTTTCTGAGAGGAGATTTGGTTGGGGATCAAATGTTTTATGGTAAGGGGGCAGGCAGAGAACCCACGGCCTCAGCCGTAATTGCAGATGTCATTGAGTTGATTCGGAGTAAAAAAATGGGTAATTCCTGCTGTCGGGTTCCACCGCTAGGCTATGCCGGCCCACTGGACTCCGTGGACTCGATCCTGGATATGAATGAAGTGGTTACTAATTACTATATGAGAATCCGAGCAATGGATAGGCTCGGCGTATTATCTAAAATAGCCGGCATAATGGC
The DNA here is from genome assembly GCA_043803345.1 of Pseudomonadota bacterium. Lineage (GTDB taxonomy): Bacteria > Desulfobacterota > Desulfomonilia > Desulfomonilales > Desulfomonilaceae > CAJBEZ01. The sequence continues at coordinate 5,811 of JAZDKD010000724.1, read as the reverse complement.
CAATCACAATATCAGCATTCATTCGGTAGTTCAGAAACGTCGAGATTTTTCCGGTTCCGGATCAATTCCCGTAGTGTTTATCACCCATTCGGCAAGAGAAGCTGATATCTTACACGCAAGCGATGAAATAGGAAATCTGGATGTGGTAAATGGTCCGGCTTCTATAATCAGAATCGAAGATGAGAGTTTAAATTGAAGCCTTAATGAAGAGTGTTCCTTCAAAATTGAATTGAAGGAAAAAAAGGCTCGAGACTACGGAGAGACAGAATGTGGAAAGGTATCATAAAAGAGTATCCTGATTTTTTTAAATTTAATGATGAAAATCATGTTGTGACCATTATGGAGGGTAACACTCCTTTAATCCCTGCGCCCAGGTTATCCGAGAAAATTAATCCCAGGGTCAGGATCTTCTTAAAATATGAGGGCCTTAACCCTACGTGCTCGTTCAAGGATCGCGGCATGACCATGGCTGTTTCACGAGCTGTTGAATCAGGGTCGAAAGCGGTCATTTGCGCTTCCACGGGCAACACTTCAGCTTCTGCCGCGGCTTACGCAGCTAGGGCAGGAATAAAAGCGTTTGTCGTTATACCTGAAGGCAAGATAGCTTTAGGAAAGTTAGCGCAGGCAATGATTCATGGGGCAAAGGTTATAAAAATTCTTGGCAACTTCGATGAAGCTTTGAATATTGTAAAACAGATATCCCAAGAGTATCCAATTACACTCGTCAATTCTTTAAATCCCCATAGAATCGAAGGCCAAAAATCGGCTGCGTTTGAAATTTGCGATTCTCTATGCCTAGCTCCGGATTACCACTCCTTACCAGTTGGAAACGCTGGCAATATCACGGCCTATTGGGCTGGCTATAAGGCCTATTTCGATGCCGGCAAAATCACTAATTTACCAAAGATGATAGGATTTCAGGCTGAAGGAGCTTCGCCCATTGTTCATCAGAGAATTTTTGAAAAACCCGAAACCATCGCCACCGCAATTAGGATTGGTAATCCGGCCTCCTGGAAGAAAGCCGAACAGGCTCGTGACGAGTCTGGTGGCTTGATCGATTCTGTAACCGATGAAGAAATACTTGAAGCTTACAAGATGGTTTCTTCTGCTGAGGGAGTTTTCTGTGAGCCTGCGTCAGCAGCCTCGATTGCGGGTCTAGTTAAAACAAACGCCAAGGGACTTTTCAATGGCGGCGAAACGGTCGTATGCACGCTGACCGGCCATGGATTGAAAGATCCGGACAACGCCATCAAAGTCTCCAGAGAACCGGTAACATGCGAGCCGGAAACTAAGAAGGTGCTAAATGTGCTCGGATTCTAACATAAAATATCTTATGATCGTGCCCGACGGAATGGCTGATGAATTTGACGATTCCATGGAAATGACGTCGCTGGAATCGGCCAAAACGCCTTGGATGGACAAGATGGCTTCGGCTGGGAAGATTGGGATTTCAAGAACTATCCCCGAAGGGTTGTCGCCTGGAAGTGATGTCGCTACTCTATCCTTGATCGGATATTCCCCAATTGAAACTTACACTGGCCGAGCTCCATTTGAAGCGGCGTCAATGGGGGTAGATCTGAAGAAGCAAGATCTGGCTTTTCGCCTCAATCTAGTGACCCTAGATCGCAATTATTGTATTATGGCTGATCACAGCGCAGATCATGTCTCCTCTGCTGAAGCAAAAGAATTGATAGGATCCTTGGCCCCAGAATTTGAATCTTTTGGATTCGACATCTATCCCGGGGTTTCTTATAGAAACCTGATGATTTGGGAAAATGGCCCAGATGGTATTGTAACATACCCACCCCATGATTTTCCGGGACAACCTATCGCTCATTATCTTCCTAAAGGACCCAGCTCTGACAAACTTCTTCGGCTCATAATCAATTCGTGGCGAATTTTGGAGAAACATCCGGTCAATCATAGAAGATTAAAGCGCTGTCAAAAACCCGCCAATTCGGTGTGGCCCTGGGGTCAGGGGAAAAAACCTCAAATTAAGACCATACAGGAAAGATTTGGGCTTAGAGGCTCCGTGGTAGCCGCAGTTGATCTGGTCAGAGGCATAGGCAAATACGCTGGTCTGGATGTTGTTAAAGTTGAAGGCGCCACAGGATATCTTGACACCAACTATGAAGGTAAGGTGAGAGCTGCAATTGATTCTCTTGCGGGAGGGGATTTTGTCCTGCTTCACATAGAAGCCCCGGACGAAGCCGGGCATTCAGGTCAGAAGGATCTAAAAATTAAGGCTATAGAAGATTTTGATTCCAAAGTAATCGGACCGGTCCTAAAAGAGCTGGAAGCTTTTGAGAACTGGCGAATACTTGTGGCTCCAGATCATCAAACCCCGGTGTCGCGAAGGGTTCATGCTCGTGGTCCGATCCCGTTCATATTTCTTGACTCTAAATCATGGAAGACTTTCAGTGGAAAAGAATCCATGGTTTTTTCAGAGAAAGCGGCCACCAATACTGGAATTGAAGAATCTGAAGGAATGCGTCTTATAGAAATTCTGTTCGGTCATCGGAAGTTTCAGGAGTAGAGGAGCTTTGAACAACTGCGATTTGGTAGGCGCTCAAATGATCTCTTGCGTCATGTGGCGCCAGCAACCACCTCAAAGGCCGGGACGGGGAATCATACAGGACTTTTTAGATTTAGACCATGAAAGCGCGGCCCCAATATGCGGGATAATAATAGGTTGGACGCCATATCGGAAATGCTGGCTCTGTCGAGTCTGGCGGCAAAAAAAAACATCATTTTTAGTGGTCTTGAACTAAAGGGGCCAATGAACGTTCAAGCCATGATTGAAGGGGTTCGACGGGCTGCAAAAAGGTTCCCTAACTTCCAAAGCACACTCGAGGAGATCAAGATCAAGGGACGTTTCCATCTGATCAGCAAATTCAACCCTGGCATGAAGCTACCATCCGGTTTTCATGAATTGAAGATCGCGGATGAGTCAGCTACGCTGCTTAACAATGTCCTATACACGCTCAGTCATCGTCTTGACCGGGATTGGGACTTATCAAAAGAATCCCCTTTAGAATCATATCTCATACGTGTGTCGGACGAACATCATGTTTTGGCGACCTTTAATCATCATTGGGCTGGAGACGTAGGTAGCCTCATGGAATACGGACAAGCATTGATGGCCAAATATCATGAGCTTGTTAAAGGCGAAAAACCTCATTGGGAAAACCAACCATTGGCCATATCGAGTTCCAAAAAAAGACAAGTGGAAAACAGGCGGGCCAAAAAGCAAGCATGGCTCGAAAATGCCAGAGAGACCCTATCCGGATTCTTGAAATCACCTTCCATACCCAAGGGCTCGGGAGAGCCGAATGATGACAGACAATTCCATGTCAAGAGAGTATTGTCTCCGAGCGATTCCCGAAATCTAACTCATCGAACAGGACTAACAAGAGCCCTCCTGCCGGATCGCCTTACTGCGGCCACTCATTTCGCCGTGGACCAATGGAATTGGCAGAGAGGTATTTCTCCCGGCAAACTAACTTCGTCCATGACAGTAAACATGAGAGGCCGATACAAGGCATTGAACAACCCCAACAATAGCGCTCTCATTTTCCTGAACTCGACCCCGAGCGAACGAACAGACAGTAATAAATTCTGTCGTTCCCTAGCAAGGCAAAGGATGAAATGCTTCAGGGCCCAAACCGATTTTAGCTATTACCAGAAGCTGGAACGATTTAACAACACAGTCCGAATGTTGCCTTTTCACCTTAGACGGCGTGTGGTGAGCTTTATCATGGACAAGCACGAGGTTTCTGTGGCCATAACTCTCCTTGGAGTCCTCTGGCCGTTGATGGAGAATGGAAGAGCAAGCGGAGAAACGTTCCTGGAAAAAACAGGTGACCTGGTTATGACAGAGGTTCACGGTCTTGGCTACAAGCTTGCCTCAAGCACTCGCTTGCTACTGGTCGCTTATATTTTCCGTGGTCAGTTCAACATGATCCTGACATCATCAGCCACACTTTTCACTAGGCAGGAAAGTGAACTTTTTATCGATCTAATTATAAAAAATCTACTTATTTAAGTTTGTGACGCAACGATGAGCTAAATGATCCGAAAGTCAATTGCTGGATTCTTGACCGAGGAATTTTAATTCAAGCCTTGAACCAATCATGAAAAGCATATGAAAGTGATTTTCTGATGATTTGCGCCAACATCTTCGGCGAAGACCACACGTTAACCATTTGAAAACATTCCCATGTACAATGACATTTGTTTTCATAGATCATGTCCATCTCTTTGAGGGCCCGTTTTGAGCGAAGCAGTTCCATCGGATCGTAATTATGGTCACGTAGGTTGCCCAGCACAATATTGAGGATTTCACAGAAGACTATGTTGCCATCAGAGGTTATGACAAAACACTTTTTGCCGGCTCTACATGGCACGACCATTCTGTTGTGCTTTGCGCTCTGATAAATCACGTCACCAACTAGATCGGCCATAGCGACACCGGCGCGTCTAAACGGGTAGTTGTTCGCAAGACCTTTTCTCACGAGCGGCATGATTTTTTTGAAGACTTCATGGTAGTGATCTACATCAATATGATTGATTGAACTGTCAGGGAGATTGTCCCCTCTGATCATGGCGACCGAATATGGAACACCGATTTCTTCAGTGAAGAACCTTGCGGTATCTAAAAACTCGTTAGCGTTCCATGCATTGTAGGTGCCGTGTGCGAAAAGCGCTAGCCGGTTAGTGTCTGAATGCTCCTGAAGTTTTTTAAGTTCCTTTAATGTAGTAACCGCATGGTCGAAGCTTCCAGCCTTATTTCTGATTTTGTCGTGGGTTTCACGGCCACCGTCCAGGGAAACAGCGATAGCTAAGGCTAAACCTTCACATTTGCTCAACGTGGATTCTACAAAAGACACTACACGATCAGTCAACCAACCGTTAGTTGACACATTCAATATATGAACTTTGTTGTTAGTGTAAAAAATTTCGGCGATTGTATCGAGTTGTGGACGGAGCATAGGCTCTCCGCCAGCCATGGTTATGTACTTGATTTTGCCAAGTTTCTGTGAGAATCGATCGATCTCATCGATTGTCAAGTCATTCCCTGGCTTTTGGTTTTCTATGTAGTTGAAACAGTGCCGGCACTCAAAGTTACAGCGTTGAGTCACGTAGAAAATAAAATATGCAAGCGAGTCGGTAAGTTGTACTCTAATGTCATCCCAAAAGTTTGCGTAATTCAGTCTCATATAAAATACTGCGGCAAGACCTTATCATCTTAGCAATTCCGAGCTATCAATTGATTAATTTAAAAATTCTGTCCCATCTTATTTGAGCCATATCTTTGGCTGAATAATATATCAGGAAAGCCTTTCCTTTAACGTCTTCCAATGGAACAAACCCCCAGAATCTACTGTCGTGGCTGTAATCCCTATTGTCTCCCATAACAAATAGAAATCCTTCCGGAACTTTTTCGAGGGGTAGATTATCCCTTGGATTCAAATCACCGGGCATTATCACATTGCTGTTGAATCTTGCTCCATGAGTAACCGATTCCGTGCCGTTGACAAAAACTCTTTTATCTTTGATTTGAACTGAATCGCCGCCAACCGCTATGATTCTTTTTATAAAATCTTTAGTGCGATCTTCTGGATAAATGAAAACGACGACGTCACCTCGTTGCGGCTGGAAAATTTCCGGGAATCTCTTGCTGGTAAAAGGGATCCGGACGCCGTAGAGCAATTTGTTCACAAGGATGTGATCACCAATCAGCAGTGTGGGTTCCATAGAGCCAGAAGGAATTTTAAATGCTTGAACAAATATGGCTCTTATAATTATGGC
>JAZDKD010000723.1:0-3106 GCA_043803345.1 Pseudomonadota bacterium | reverse complement strand
GACGTCAAATTTTCGGGGGAAAGGCCAGTCTTCTGTATTAAACTGTCTTGGTCAGCAGCCATTCCGTCCAGGATGGCCTGCTCCGCGCTGGCAAACTCAAGCACGATCTCGTAGATATTACGCGGATATTCACGTATCAATGAAATTCTCTCGGTATCCACAGTAAGTCCCCACTCTTGGAGATCTTGAGTAAAGGCAGCATAAATATTCGCCAGTACCTCCTGCTTTTCAGCCGACCAGAGTTGGAGACGATCCAAGAAGAATTCGACTATACGATGTTCAATCTGTTCTTTTAGAGCCAGATTGATGCCTTTTCGTCCGATTGGGCTCATCCATTGAGTACCGGAACGCCTGAGGGTCTGGATCGGGTCGAAGAGGCGAATGGGTACGACGAAATTAGCCTTGGCTACATCCTCTCCGCTAATGGATATTCCAGCCAGTACCTGCCTGGCAGCCAAACGAAGCGAACCCGGGAACTCAGCCAGCACCGTTGCCCAGGCTTGAACGTCATCACGATTTGGATTCTTCTGGATAATCTCACCGGCCATATAAACTTCAGGAAAACCGCTTTGATCGAGCGTTTCAAAACCATGACTGAGAACATATACCTGTCCCGTTGGAACGCTGGCACGTTTGGGCTGCTTTTTTCCCCCAATCATAAAAGCATCAACAACAACATCAAACCGCGTTTCTACTGTTGCTCCTGGTGGGAATGGAGGGTTTTCCACGCGCATTTTTTGCTCATTTGCCAGCCATTCAGCCAACACAGCCTGAATCTGTGCGTTAACATTGCCAATTTTTCCCCGCAATTCCTGTTCTGCTCGCTCACGGTTCGGAATGGGCCGCCCTTGCCGGTCAACAATGCTCCTCCGCTGTGCCATTAAATCAGCACGCTCATCATAGAGCCGGGTCAATTGATTGATCAAATCAGTAATGTTTTGGTTAGACATGAGATCGCTCCTAAGTGTGCTCGTTACATCTTGTTGTTTTTGTATAGAATGAACAGAAACTTCACTAGTCTTGTCACCATAAACCCTGGCCTTTTTCTTGAAAAAGCTCATTCCTATAAGGAAGATACCTACTACAGCCGCAAGCCAAGACCACCCCGTCCACGCATCTGCAAGGAGCGTGACCGCAACAAACAAAATCAAACCGAGTCCCAATGTTCGAATTAGCATATCATCCCTTGGTTCTTTCTTGCCACCAAATGATGGCCACAAATACCCCAAGTATTAGTCCTAATAGAAGAATTGCATATAACCAACCCGATGAGCCACCGAGATAAAGACCCACAAACGAAAGCAGACATAGATGAAGTGCTACGGCCGCCGTGCCGTCATATAATCCCGGGCCATCTCCTTTGTTCTCAGACGACTTCTTACGCTTCTTCACATCTTCAACCAATTTCACTGTGAAAATCGCGAACAATGCCAAGTAGACATTTTGCCAGGGCGGCAAGAGCATTTTCCCAACAAGAGCGGGCAAGAGCGCTTTCCCAGAATTTGCAAGAATTATGTCGCGCGCAAAGGTAACAGGCACTGGATCATCATCTAAATACACATCGAGTTTAACATCCGAGGTTATATGACGGGCAAGGATATAGAAAACGGCTGAAACAGTCCCGTGTGGGGGAATACACTCAATGGTAGCATAGTTCGGCAAAATAGATCCTTGCTGGATTGTTGAGAGCTTGATATCACTTTTCACCGCGGAGATAATAACAACAGCTGCATTTGGATCGGCAGGAGAAATCGTGATCATCAAGGTTGATGAATTTCCGGTCATACTAGCGCCGGTTGACATTCGAGAACATGCTCCAATTGGCTTTGTGTCATTATTTGTAATTTCAACCAACATTGTTTGCTCAACAAAGTTGCTAACATACTTCGGTGCGAAAACAACGATTGAATATGGATAAGAGGAAGACGCAGAAGGAATATAGCGCTCCTTTTTCAGGTAATAGTCATATGCCGGGCCGTATAGGAGCCAGGAGTACACAATGAAGTCAATTGTGAGAAGAATAAGTAGAAGGAGCCATCCCCTGCTATTTTTAGGCCAAAGACCCTCGCTCTCTTCCATAACTCTATTCCTTTACCGTACCTGGCATTCAAGCGATTCAAGCGGCACTTTGCCAGATTTAAGATCGTTTTCAGGGTTGAAATTCCGAGGAAATTGACACACGTATCTCGGCCATGTTGGTTTATCAGGCCATTCGATCGAGAAGTGGTATCCGCAGTTATGGAGCAACGAAAAATAAAGGTTTGTCGCTGTAGTAGGCGGTGTAAGGGTTAGACAAAAGGTGTCAGTACAAACTGGTTCCCATTTCCCTATCACTGCGTTGCTATTAAGAAAATCTACGCTGTTAAGGTTATTGGGACAGTTTTGCGGCTTAGGACCATCTCTCTCAGCATAAAGATCGGGATGACCCAATTCACCCTTGTACTCAAAATTCATCGTAAGTTCCAGCGTGTCTTTGGTATTGTCTTTTTCTACGTCCTTGCAATCCTTCTCTCGCTGAGTACACGTCCAACGAAGATTAATATGTGAAAGTTTAGGTTGGAAATCAACGCTCAAGGTCTTTGATGTTAATAGCACCTTTGGCGAATTACCATCGCGCGTGCTAAAAACGTATAGGTTGAATGTAACTCTCTGCGACCTATCAAGTGGAAGTGACACATCCTTCAACTCAATAACATCATGAAAAGGCATAATATCCAGATGGCCATTCCATGTCTCTGCTGAAAACACAAGTTGCGCGTCATAACATTCACCAAATTTTTCGTCGGGAGATAAGAATTCTGCTTGGATCCCGATTCGGGCATCATTATCTCCAAAAACTATGAGAGAGTTGGATAAACTTTTTCCGTTGTCGTCCAATAAATCAAGTACACCATCAAAAGAGGGAGGATACACAGCGAAGAAATATAATGCGGGATGCTCACTTAAATTCTGGAGTTTCCATTTTCTATCTTGGCAATCTTTCGCCGGCATCAAGTATGTACCGGGCGGATTTGTCCACTCCCATAGTTTTGGCAGTCTGCCCCTATTGAGAGGCGTCCCAATAGGAGAAGAAAATGGTTGATATAAATAATACGCATTTGGTTCG
>JAZDKD010000722.1:0-5549 GCA_043803345.1 Pseudomonadota bacterium | reverse complement strand
AGGGAATCAAGGTTTGGTCTCTACTATTCCTGTAGCTGAGATAGCCAGGACTATGGGTGCATCAGAAGATCATTTGCTTCGGGCTTCTTGTGTTCTGGGCTGTTCAGGAATTGACGCGAGATTCACTATGCTCCGAACAATTTTTCTATGCTTTCATTCACTTTCTTTTAAACCCTGCAAAATTTTCTCTGGGGTAATTGGTAAGTCCATACAACGATATCCGGTCGCATGGTATACAGCGTCTGAAATGGCAGGTGCGGTTGGCGACGCCAGGCCCTCTCCAGCCTCTTTTGCGCCCATTGGGCCCTCAGGTTCATATGTTTCAACATGGGCCAGTTCACTGGGAGGCATGTCGGAGGCCGTAGGCATCTTATAATCCACAAAATTTGTATTCAGTGTATGGCCCCTATCCATGACAAATTGTTCGGACAGAGCATATCCGAGACCCATCTGAATGGACCCGGCCAGTTGTCCTTCCACACTCCTGGGGTTTATGACCGTTCCGCAATCATGAGCCGTCCACATATGTTTGACTTCCACCAGTCCTGTTTCCCTGTCTACATCCACTTCCGCCACTTGGGCGCCAAAACCGAAAGCCGGAGTTACCAGGCCTTTCCCTCGAGGGGTGTAAGAGCCGCGAGCCACTATCGGTTCACCTCTGTTCGCTTTTTGAGCCATGGCTACAGCTTCTCCAAAGGTCAGCCCATAATCCGGTCTGGACTTGGACTGCACTCTGCCGTTGACGCATTCAATATCATGGATGACGTTAAGGTTGAAACGAGCCGACACAGCTCCAAATAGCGGTTCCTTTATCTTTCTGGCGGCGTCAATCACAGCGTTCCCCGCCATCAGCGTTACTCTACTGCCCCATGATCCCAGGTCAGCTTGAGGAGTCATCGATGTGTCCGCAGATGTAATACGTATGTCCCCCATTGTAAGTCCGAGTTCTTCCGCCAGGATCTGTTTGAGGACAGTATCTGAACCCTGTCCTATGTCCGACGCCATAGTCAGGAGATGCGCCGTTCCGTCCGAGAACACGCGAACTTCGGCCGCGGAGAATGGATATTGAGTGTTGAACCAGTTGAAGACACCTCCGGATATGAAACTATAACATCCTATGCCGATGCCTCGTCCAGGCGGAAGATTTTTTCGCTTTTCCCTCCAGTCGCTCATTTCAGCCACGGTTTTAATACAATCAATGAACCCGGAACTTGAAATTGTGGCCACATCCGGTATTTCATCCCCACTAACCTGAGCGTTCTTTAGTCTCAAATCTATGGGGTCTATTCCCAACTCTTCCGCAGCCATATTCATCTGAATTTCTGTGGCGTAAAGTGATTGGGGCGCCCCAAAACCCCTCATGGCGCTTGCCGGGGGCTTGTTGGTGTAAACATGCTCTCCATGAAACCTGTAATTTGGATAGCGGTAAAGCATGGCGCCAAAATTACCGCACAGGAATGTGGCCGTTGGTCCCATTGCATTGTAAGCTCCGCCATCAAGCTGAATTTTCAGATCCTTGGCGACCAGTGTTCCATCTTTCCTGAATCCAACCTTTGAGTGGATTTTCATAGGATGTCTACGTCTACCGGTGATGAATTCTTCTTCCCTGGTCAGTGTGAATTTTACGGGACGACCGGTCTGTCTGGCTAAAAACGCGGCGCTAAATTCCCATGCCCGTAACTCCATTTTCCCGCCGAAACCACCCCCGACAAATGGTTTGATAACCCTGATGTCGTTTTCTCTCATGTTCAGCGTGGACGCGAGCAAGCACTGAACAATGTACGGTACTTGAGTGGATGTCCAAAGCGTGATCCTGCCATCCAGATCAACCTGGGCGAGGGCGGAACATGGCTCTAGGTATGCATGGCTGACCGGGTGTGTGTTAAAGACATCTTCCCTGATGTAATCACATTCTTGAAATCCCTTTTCAACGTCTCCATACTTGATTTTTCGATTGACGCTAATATTGGAGGGGCAGTAGTCGTGTATTACCGGGGCTCCGGATTTTATGGACGAATCGACATCGAACACAGCCGGCAACTCCTCGTATTCGACTTCTATAAGTTCCAGCGCTTCTTCCGCTGTGTCCCTGTCAATTGCAGCGACGGCCGCGACATCGTCCCCGATAAATCTTACCTTGTCAACCGCCAGCGGGTATTCATCCTGAGTGTCAGGGAACAGCCTCCAGTTTCCATATTTGATCTTTGGGGTGTCCTGTCCCGTGATGACGGCTTTGACTCCTGGAAGTCTCAATGCCTTGTCAGTGTCTATATGTTTTATTTTAGCGTGAGCCAGTGGACTTCTCAGGATTTGCCCATGAAGCATACCCGGAAGTTTCATGTCATCAGTATACAGAGCCTTTCCCCTGGCTTTAACCTCAGCGTCGGTTCTCGGCACGTCCTGTCCCACTATCTTGAATCTTGATTCCATTTTCGTTCCTTTGTGTCGGCGTTAATGCGTCATCGCGCGAGCGTGGGCCTCTTCGAGAGCCCTCAGAGTCAATACGGCCACCATCTGTCGCCTGTATTGCGAACTCGCCCTGACGTCTGAGATGGGCCTCGATTCGTCGGCCGACATGCGAGCCGCCTCTTTAAGAAGTTCCGGAGTCCAATTCTTTTCCAGCAGAAAAGCTTCAGTCTTAAAGGCTCTCATGGGAACTGGGGCCACTGCGCCCAATGCTATGCGAACTTCCTTGAGGACATTGCCTTCCATGCGGACCATGGCCGCAACCGAAACCGCCGCTATGTCAACACCACATCTAGCCGATATTCTTTGATAGGATGACCCGGATTTTGCGCGAGGAGCAGGGACCAATATTGAGGTCATTATCTCTTCAGGCTTGAGAACAGTGAGTCCCGGTCCAGTGAAGAAATCGTCCAGGATTATCCGCCTCTCTTCTTCCAAACTTGCAGCCGTTACTACAGCCCCTAGCACCACAAGTGGTGGGGCGTTCTCAGCGGAGGGAGCCGCATTGCAAAGATTCCCGCCAATCGTTCCCATGTTACGGACCTGAACGTTAGCCATCACCCGAGCGGCTCGGGCAATTGCGGGATAATACCGCAATATATCGGGGTGGGAAGCCACATCAGAAAGTTTGGCTCCAGCGCCAATCGTGAGACCCTTGCTTGAATCGAAACCTATTCCATTCAAACTGGAAATTCTTTCCAACGCGATAACTGCGCCAGGTTTTAATCGACCGTTTCGCATTTTAACCAGGACGTCCGTTCCTCCCGCCAGAACGCAGGCCCTTTCTCGCCATTCCGCAAGCAGGCGCAATGCATCCTCAAGGGTTTCCGGTTCGAAATATTCAAACTTTGGCAATCTCATTGTTCTTCCTTTTCAGCGGCATTATCCCTCATCTTTTCAGCAGCCAAAGATATGGCTTCCACTATCTGATTGTACCCTGTGCATCTACACAGATTACCCGATAAGGCGGACTTAATTTCCGTCTCGCTAGGAGAAAGGGTCTGATTTAGAAGACTCAATGCCGACATCTCCATACCTGCGGTGCAAAAACCACACTGAATCCCACCTGTCTGAATGAGCGCCTCCTGAATAGGGTGAAGCTCTTCGCCGGAGGGGGCAAGACCTTCTACCGTCATGACGCTCTTGCCATTTACCGAAACCGCCAGTGTGAGGCAGGAACTGACGGACCTGCCGTCCAAAAGGACTGTGCAGGCCCCGCAGTCGCCGGTTCCACAACCCAGTTTGGTCCCCGTAAGGTTGAGATCTTCGCGGATGACTTCATTCAGTGTGCGCCATGGATCAACGGCCAGCGAATATTCATCCCCGTTTACTTTGAAGTTGATGTGATGTTTCATAATTGTAGCCTCCAAAAAGTTTCCGGTTGGAGCGTGTGATCAAAGAGTCGAAGTAATTAATAATCTCTGAATTTCGTTTGCGCCCTCGTAGATTTGGGTTATCTTTGCGTCCCGCATAAATCGCTCCACCGGATATTCAGTCATGTATCCATATCCCCCGAGTATTTGCACGGCCTCTGTTGTTGTCCACATCGCGACATCCGAACAGAACGCTTTTGACATTGAAGAATATCTTATTATTTCGGGACTAAGTCTAGAGAGATCTTTTTTAGCGTGAGCCTGTAACAGATCGCAAGTCTTGTAAAGGAGCTGCCTGCCGGCGGCTATTTTCATCGCCATGTCCGCCAGTTTAACCGCTATCGCTTGATGTTTGATAATAGGCTTCCCGAAGGACTCCCTTTCTTTTGCGTATTGAGTGGCGTATTCGAACGCTCCCTCAGCTATGCCAATGGCCTGAGCCGCCACAGCCGGTCTGGTGAAATCCAGGGTCTTCATCATGATGTGGAAACCGTCTCCTTCTTCTCCCAATCTGTTTTCAGCTGGAATTTCGACGTTATCAAAAACAAGTTCTCGAGTGTCGGAAGATCGGATTCCCATCTTGCTTTCCTTCTTGCCTACAGAAAACCCGGGACATTCTTTTTCGACAACAAAAACACTTGCGGCTTTATGGGACTTTGCCTCCGGGTTGGTGACGGCGTAAACAGTCAGAATGTCAGCAACGCCACCATTGGTGATAAACATTTTTGAGCCATTCAATATGTATTTTTCCCCTTTGCGCACCGCCCTTGTCTTCAATGCCGCCACATCGGACCCACCTCTTGATTCAGTTAGTGCAAATGCCGCTAACTTTTCTCCTGTGGAGAGAGGCTCGAGATATTTTGCCTTCTGCTCATGATTTCCTGCAAGTATGATCGGCAGGCCCCCCAATTCCTGAGTGGAGGGAATCATGGCGGTGGCCGCGTCCACCATGGCAAACACTTCTATTACAATGAACAGCGAAATGAGCCCTGCTTCCATGCCTCCATATTCAGAAGGAAAGTCAATCCCCATTAAACCGTTTTCCTTCATCAGTTCCAACATCTCGTATGAGAATTTCCCGTCAATATCACGATTTGAAGCCCCTGGGGCAACCTTATCCTTGGCTAATCTTTTTACCGTATTCCGCAGTATTTTTTCTTCTTCATTGAAACCGTAACGTTCCGGGCTCTCCATTTGATCCTCTCAAAAAATTAATGGTTGGATACTCCAATATGATCGCCTATTTGGATTAAGTTTGCACGATCATATTTTGCGCAAGGATTAATTCATGAGTCCTTATCTCAATTTCCCATCAACAGATTCGGAAGAAAAACAACGATTTGTGGAAAAAGAAATAACAGGAGGGCGCAACCGAACAGGCTCAACAGGAAAGGTAAACAACCTTTGTAAATAACGTTCATTGGAACCCCGGTAATACTCTTTACCACGAATACGCAAATAGCCACGGGCGGAATAATGACTCCGATCATCACGGTTATGGCTATCATGATTCCGAACCACATTGGATCGTAGCCAAGTTTTACTACCGCCGGAAAGAAGATGGGAGTGGCAAGAATCATCAACGCACGATCAGCTATAAACGAACCACCTATCAAATACACGGCTATAATAATTAACATAATGAAAGAAGGATGTAAGGGAAGACCTGTAATCCAATCAGCCGCAACAAAAGGTATTTCGGTCACTGCC
>JAZDKD010000721.1:0-4279 GCA_043803345.1 Pseudomonadota bacterium | reverse complement strand
GTCGTCATCCGGAGCCCTTTTCAAAGAGGTAAACTTTAAGAACAACTTTTTTAATAAATGGTTTAACCCCGGAGCCCACGAGTTTGTTTCTTACGTATTGGTTTCAAATTTTAAAATAATAGCAGCGCTGGCAATATTGTGGATCCTCAAATATTTTCTTGTTTCAGGCCCAATCATGCTCAAACAGTATACTGGAATCCAGTTAAATTTCGTGGTTCCGACTTTCAGGGATTTGGGGTTTATCTTGGGAGGTCTTGTTGTTACAAATAGCATTTTAGCCATTTCTTTTGTTTCTTTGAATAAAAAGACGTTCGAGTTTGATAATAGAAGTTTCTTCGTTTCAGGGCGGACAGCTCTGGTTTTTTTTATGTCGATTTTTGAAGAAATTTGCTCGTTATTCAATCCGCGCAACTTATTGTTCAGTCCAGCCAAAAGGTTTATTCGTGATGACGTTGAGGGAGCGCACAAGATCGCGACATTGTTTGAGAGCCATCCCGTGAGGAAATACGGACATGTCAATTTGTTGGTTTATTTACTGTTTCCTTTGTCCTTGTGTTTGTCGATTTGGGGTTTTGCCACATTGATCAAATTTAGACTCGATTTTCCAGATATGGAATATGAGGTGTTTTTTTATCGCTATTTTTTCGAAATGATTATGCAAATTGCTTTTCCATGTTTTTTGATTATGAGCGGATTTCATTTGATGAACCTTGCCAGAAGGATCTTCGAAATTTCGAGGTTCGATTCTCATCTGATTACCTGCTATTGTGAAACGGTTCCATCATCTGAGGCAATAGCCGCCAGGGAAACTGTCGCCTTATCCAATAAATGGCGACATTATTCGGGGCCTGAAAATGATTTGATCAAATGGATAAAAAATCCAGAAAGCTTGAGGGAATTTGCCGTAAAAATCTGTTGGGCAAGGATTGCGACTGAGGCTCCTTTGATTCGTGAAGCCCGTTGGGTTACCTTGATGCAACTTGATAAGGAGTTTGAAGGTTTGATTGAACGTTCTTTGGATGGTCTCAAAAAAGTTCAATTTGAAATGCGACGCGTTTCAGACCAGGATTCTTGAATAGTCCAGTATTTTTTAGGTCAGAAAATTAAAAGGGCCACATCGATGATGTAGCCCTTTTAAAACGCCAATTATTCTAGACCTTGACTATTTGGTAATTTCAGTTAGAGGTCTAGCCAGGAATGTGAGTAGAGCGACTGACCAAGCAACAACTTGGCTGTTTTCACGTAATCAACTTCTTTTTTGTCCATTCCACTTAAGTCAATTTCTTCACCGTCTACAACTCTACCAACCAGATTGACCAGATCCATTGATTTGTCATGCGCAATATTCACTATGACATCATCAAATCCGTCCATAATAGCTGATGTGATTCCCGCTTTGATAAGAATGCAAAGATAGACCTGGTTCAAAATGTCTCTCAGTTCATCAGGAGAACCGTTCGAACAGTTAGACAACCCGCAGGTCGACTGGGAACCCGGCGCCAGGTCCGGTAGCCACTGCATAAAAGTAGTGCAGCCCTGAAGCTCTTTTTGTTGAGACGAGACAGGAACCACGATTGGATCAAACCAGATTTTTTCGAGAGGTATTCCCTGTTCCGCAGCCTGGGTCATCATGCTGTCAAGCAAAACGGCCCTCTCGTTTTCGTCCCTCGGTATACCTTCCGGTCCCCACATGAGGCCTACCATCTCACAGTCGTATTTGTTAACTAGCGGAAGCTGCAAAGCCATACGTTCCGGTGTAGCCATGATTGAATTGATCACAGCCCGACCCTTTTTAGTCTTATAAACCTGGAGACCGGCTTCAACGGCTTCATTGTTGGTGGTGTCCAGAAACAGGGGTAGGTCTGTGGCTTCTTGAACTGTCTTGACCAGCCACTGCATCATTTCTGAGCCGCCTTTACGGGCTGGACCAAGGTTTAAATCCAGGAGATCCGCTCCTTTTTCGGTGAGCTTAGCGGCCCATTCTTGAATGGGCTTGGGATCTTTCTCTCGCATGGCGTTACCAGTAAACTTCGACATTATGTTGATGTTTTCAGCCACCACCTTTATCATCGGATAATTACCTCCTGATTTATCTGCTGTCCCATGGTGGAACTATGTGTCTAGATTTGTGAAAATAGCACACCCGGTGGGAATATCAAAGATGTTCTTCTTTTAGCGCAATTATATATTTTTGACCTGTTCAGAAAAACCTCTTCCGAACAGGTCAAAAAAGTTAAAATATCTTAGACTAACGCTAAACGAAGTTTTGCCTCAAATACGCGGGAATATGCGCTCCTTCTCGTGGACCTATGGCAATTTCCCAATTAGGCAGTTCTTCTTCGAGATCACCACTGATAATTGCCGCAGCGCCTGGGATTATAAGTTTTTTCAAACCTGACTTATCTTCTATTCCGCACTTTCTGACAAAAGGCCCTATGACGTCTCCAACAAATTTCCCGGCTGCCCATGCGGTGAGCACGGAGAGTCCATCGGTGTTAAGCACTAAAAGCCACGACGGAACCCTGCTGGATTCAATTTCACCGGAAACAATAAAATAAGTAAGTGAGAAATTGCTGGTTATAAGCACCGGCGACTTATCATCCGGATTATTTATCGGATAAATACCCTGCTCCGTTGTCATGGGCCGTTGAGGATCGGTAAAAATATTGAGTCTCTGGAGTAGTAACGGGAAAAGCACTTCGCCTTTGAGATCACTTAAAATTTCGATTCCCGCATACTTTGATATAAAAGTTCCGGCAACTATTGTCTCGTCGATTGGATTGTCCGACATGGCGCAAGGAAACACTATTGTGGGGAATCCGAGTGGCCTGTATAGCTTTTCCAATGCCAGTCTTCTTATCATGACCTGATCCCGGAGTTGTTCCGCCAGACTTAAATTATCCACGGAAAGGACAAGATCTTTGTGTCCCTTTGCGGTTAATTTAGCTGACAAAGCCGCTAGAAGCCCTACTTTGGGAGCTTTGACAGCCAGCGGGCAGTCAAATTCTTTGGCCAAATCCGACATGCTATCAAGAGTCGCCTCGGTGGCCGCATATAGCAGGGGCCTGTTCTTGCCTACTTGGGCAAGAGCCGCTTTAAAAGAGTCCAAATTGTCACTTATTAGCACCAGAGCCGCTCCGGCATCGCTCGCTTTTTTTGCAATCGCGGCGAAACGGTCGGAGGCGCCTTCGTCTTTCACAGCTATAAGCTCTGATTTAAGTGTCAATCCAACGCGTTCGTATCGAAGTTCTTTAAAGGCGGCAATTTTTTTGTCAACACCATCATCTGTTTCGGATGTGGAAATGAGACATCCTAATCCAGTTGGATTATTAAATGTCTTGTCATGGCGGAATAGAACCGTTTCCCCGCCGACTTTGACCGCTGAAGCGTCTACTCCTATTTGAACCGTTCTAATCGGAGGAGCCGACGCTGAAGCCAGTTTTTCCTTTGCGTCATCAGAAACGTATGGACATTGCGCCAATTCCGCCTTCCCAGCGGCCAGATTCATGGCAAACGCCAGACAGGTCGGCACACCGCATTCTCCACAGTTTTTCTTCGGCATCATCTTAAAGATTTGAATTCCAGAAAGCGCCATCGATAAAAACCTCCCTCTCGAGGCAAAATCCCCTTTCAGAATTATGAGAATTCTTCCAAAGATGCAACTTTAGCAGGGGGTTAATCTACATTAACCCCCTGCAAGGGGAAGGGTCAAATGAAAAACACACTATTCAGAAAGAAATTATTATCCGACAATCGATTCCATGCTCAACGCTGGATGTTCTTTCTCCTGGAGGAACGCTAGGATCTCATCTTCAGTGACTCCCACTGTTTCATCCGCAATTCGGTCAGCCATATTAGAAATGCCCAACTTGTCGCCCTGAGCGTTGATTTTGTCTCTTAGCATTTCCTTAAGGTTTTTGGGCAACCAGACCATGCGCTTGATTCCACCTTCAGCCGAAACAAATTTGTCGGAAACGATGTAAAGCTTGCTGTGTCCAACGAAGCCCGGAGTAACGTTTCCACCGCCTGCGCTTCCTGCCAGCGTAGTGAATTTCATGCCACATGGGGTCATCCCCTTGTAATCACGATCGACACTCATAATTCCATTACAAACAGGAAGAACCGCTGCAATGGCCTCGAAGCACCCACATGAAGTCATCGGGTATTCCATGATCGAGTAGGCGCTACATTCATTGACTTTTCCACGCGAGGCTTTACTAACAAAGTCGTTGACACCCTGCCATTGACCCAATCTTCCGTCCAGGACCTTGCCTTTTTC
>JAZDKD010000720.1:0-3405 GCA_043803345.1 Pseudomonadota bacterium | reverse complement strand
ACTTCATTAGCCTGCGCTTTCTGAAATTGAGACGAAGACAAAACAAGAACGGCCTATGAAACTTGACTACTTAATGGTAGTATCGGCGTATGAACTGCTTGGGGGAAAATTTAATTGCTTGTGACAAACATCTGATAAATTACACGCTTATCGACTCCTGGTAACGCCCACCCTGTTACAATATTCGCTGATGGCGCATTTTGAGCATATTGGGGATATCGGCTTGCATACATTTTGTCCCCAGGTTACCAAAAGATCATTATATTGAATCCAATATTGTTTCGGCAGCTTGGCTCGTAGAACCATCTCTGTTTGCTCGGGGGTTTTGGTTTCAACATATCCGAGTCTATTGCTAATTCGGTGAACATGAGTGTCCACGCAAACGCCAAGTTTCCCGTAACCCAGAGTCATGACCAGATTTGCAGTTTTTCGTCCAACTCCTTTCAAATTTAGAAGAGCTTCGAGATCATCCGGAACTCGACCTTCGTAATTACTTATGAGCACTCTCGAAATATCGAGAATTGTTTTTGCCTTGGTTTTGTAAAAACCCACAGGATATATAAGCTTAGCTATTACTGAATCGTCTAAATCCAGCATCTGGTGGGGAGTGTGGGCCCTTTCGAAAAGCCTGATTGAAGCTGAGCGAGTTACCTCATCTTTTGTCCTAAGGGACAAAATAGTTGCGATCAGAACTTCAAAGGGTGACCGTCGATTTTGTGAAATCTCGGTCACAATTGGGAGTTCCATCTCAGTTACAGATTGTCGTAATGTTTGCACAACTAAATCTATGTTAATTTTGATCTTATCTTTCCTCTCCAGCATATAAGAATTGTCAATACCTCTTAATACTTTACTCCGACTTTTTTTCTGACGTCTTCTATGGTTGGAGCGCCAACAGCTTTAGCCTTCCTGGCCCCTTTAGCCAAAATGGATCTGAGATAATCCCGATCCTTTAGTAGTTTCTCCCTCTCCACTCGAGGTCCGCGAAAAGTTTCCCATAATATGTCTAGTAATTCTTTCTTGACGACACCGTAAGAGGCGCCTCCTCGAAGATACAGATTTCGAACTTCCTCGACCCTATCGCTGGGAGCGAATTGCCTGAAAATTTGGAAAAGATTGCAGTCTTCAGGGTCTTTAGGCTTATCGACAGGAGTGGAGTCAGTCTTTATACTCATGACTTTTTTCTTTAGATTCTTTTCATCCAAAAATATTTCTATGGTGTTGCCGTAAGACTTAGACATCTTCTGGCCGTCTATACCGGGAACAGTAGCCACTTGGTCATTTATTTCACCGTCCGGAACGACAAAAGTATCTCCATATATGCTGTTGAACTTGATTGCGATATCTCTGGTCACTTCAATGTGCTGTTTCTGATCTTTCCCAACCGGAACAATATTCGCCTGATAGAGCAATATATCGGCCGCCATCAACACTGGATAGGCGAAGAGCCCATGATTGGGGGAAATACCTCTGGAGATTTTGTCCTTGTAGGAGTGGCAACGCTCTAACAGTCCAATGGGTGTAATACAGGTGAGTATCCAGGCAAGTTCTACAACTTCAGGAACATCTGATTGAACCCAAAAGGTTGCGCGGTCCGGGTTCAAACCTAACGCCAAAAAATCAGCCGCAGCCTCTAGAGTGCCTTCGGCAAGCCTAACGCCGTCAGTTACGCTCGTCATTGCGTGAAAATTCACTATGAATACGAAAAGCTGACTACGATCCATATAAGAGATCATTGGTTTCATCATTGCGAGGTAATTACCCAGATGAAGTGACCCACTTGGTTGAATGCCCGACAAAACTCTCAAATTATTAACTCCTTTCGGTAAAAAAATAATTTCCAGAAACTGAATCTGAGCGTTGAATTATCAGCCGTGTACTATAATTGTAAGTTTGGGTCAACAATAGCACTGTTCACGATAGTTACGGACATCATTTCATGTGGGGGAAACGAGACTGAAGATTTTTCAAGTGATTTTTGATCAAAATTTGGTTACCTTTTATTACGATTGATAATCGTTCATTCCTAATTACCATTAATGGAGAACACAAACATGTACCTACCAGAGATATTTAAACAGTTTTTAGAAAATCATAGGGAGATAGCTGATAAATTTAAAGAAGTTGGAGATCTTTGTTCTAAGTCTGGGCAACTGGATCTCAAAACCCAACAGTTAATTCAATTGGGTATAGCGATTGGAGCTGGTTCACGCGGTGGGGTTAGATCTCATGTGCGACGCGCATTAGAAGCTGGCGCCTCCAAGGATGATTTGTCACAAGCTACCCTTCTGTCTGCCACAATAATAGGTTTCCCCGCTATGATAGCTGCTTATGACTGGGTTCATGAAGTTGTTTCACGTATTGAATCGAAGTAATTTTATCTATTATTGATTGTAGTAGATTTAACTCATTAGCTCGAATTAAAGGCCTTTCCATTCCGGAGCTTTTTTTTCAAGAAACGCCTTGATGCCATTTTGCGCATCCTGGGTCATCAAATTTACGGACATCACCTGGACCGCATGTTCATAGGCTTTTATTTCGGGCATATCTATCTGAGTGTAAAAGGCTTTCTTGCCTATGGACAGTGTTAATGGACTTGCCTCGCATATTGTTTTGGCCAATTCAGTTGTAACATTGTCCAGTTCAGAATCCCGCGTGACATGGTTGACCAATCCATATTCTTTGGCAACCCCCGATGTAATTAGGCCTCCGGTAACCAGCATTTCCAGCGCGTGTTTTCTACCTATACACCTACTAAGAGCAATCATTGGAGTCGTACAAAACAGACCGATTTTTACACCTGGAGTCCCAAAACGCGCTGACTCCGCCGCTATAACCAAATCACACTGCGCTGCCAGTTGGCACCCTGCGGCCGTTGCGACTCCGTGAACTCTGCCAATCACAATCTGTGGAATCTCATGAATCAAGAGCATCATTTTCGAACATTGTTCAAATATGGATTTATATTCCGTGACCCCCCTGTCGATCATTTCTTTAAGATTATGTCCCGAACAGAAATGTTTACCGTTGCCTTTGAGAATTATTACCTTTGCTGAGGAATCTTCATGAAAAAAACGGAGGGCTGAGATAATTTCCGATATCATGTTCTCTGAAAGAGCATTAGCTGTCTGGGGAGAATTAAGCGTAATTGTTCCGATTGAATTTTCAAATTCGAGGATTATGTCTCTGTACTCCATAAGATTTTCCCTTCGTTGACCGGTTCTTGTTTGACGATAAGACAATAATTGTTCTTCGTCTTTGAATTGTAAATATCCACGTGCAGAGCACGTGGCTTTCTCTTTGCCCCCCATAGGGGGGCTAAAAGCTTGCCCCCTGAAGGAGGCAAGCGTAGTTGTTCCCGAACGTCGAGTTACAAATGCAGTTGTTCCTCACAACGCTCTTTTT
>JAZDKD010000719.1:0-3145 GCA_043803345.1 Pseudomonadota bacterium | reverse complement strand
GGTCTTCAAAAGACCAACTTTTTATCCGAGCCTCACCAACAGCTCCAAGCCGGTTAACGTAAAATAGAATTGGCAGACCACGCCGAATTTTCTGAAAACCTGTCGGAAAAGTGTAAACAATGTCTCGGCCTAACCAGGTGGAGCCCAAGTTTTCCCTGTTGAACAAGTTGTCGTAATCTAATTCCGTTTGAGGCAATTCTATCATTGTGGGGGCCCTTTTCCTGTCGATCGTCACCAACAATGGGGTTTCACCTTGGCATCTTATAATGAGCGGGAAAAAAAGTGTTTCTAGTTCAAAAGCCTCCAGAGGGCGCGCTGGAGGGCTGATGACAATTTGGGCTCCAATCATGTTGATCTTATGCCACGCAACGGAAAAAAATGGAGACACGTTTTCCGGTTTAAGCCGATAAGTTATGCCATCGAGTTCTTGTCTGACGTCGTATCCCCATGAGACGAAAAGATTTCCCAGAAAATTAATTGCGTCCGCATAGTTAATCGAATCATAAACCGGTTTCTTGTAAAACCTTAAACCCCTCTGACTGTTTGGATTCCCGGGCCAAATCTGGCCGTCACTGATGAAGCCGCATTCCCTAAATATACTGGCCAGAGCCACAGCCTCTGACTGAGGAATAATTAGACTGATTTTGGACGCCTTACGTTTTGCCCACGCCATCAATTCCCTTTTTAAGAATTCTTCTCCGAATCCATGCTGAATAGCCTTCGGAGACAAGGCAAAGCCCAACAATTTTATCTCATCGGAGACAGTAGCCTCCCACAAAGAAACTCCTTCAATTAAACCCTGGGTTTCGAGAACCGATAGATAAAATGTATTCAAATTCAAAGCGGACTTGATCTGGGAGGTTTCCAAGTTCCAATTTCCCAGCATCAGCTCAATTTGAGTGATATCTCTCTCGGTTGCGGGTCTGATAACGGTTTTCATCTGTTTCCTTGCCCGTAGGGCCAGAAGAATGTCATAATCAGAGGGAATTTAAGACAAGCAGGGTATTTATTTAATCATATTTGAATAATCCTGACGGTTTAATCAAGAAAATTTTTCTATGTCGGCAAGCGTATGATTTCGAGAACTTTTTTCAGAAACTTTGAGGAAATTTAGCTTGAGATTAACCAAAGAATTGGGGTTGAAAAATCTTGGAGGAGTTAATGGATGAATTTCCTGTTCCCTGTCTCGTGATAGGAGCCAACGGAATGCTTGGTCGGGATTTGTGCTCTGCAATGAGGCTGGCGCAGATTCAAATCGTTGAAATGGATGTCAATGAAATTGACATTTCAAACAAACCTTCCGTCTCTGACGTTTTTCGCAAAGCAAAGCCCCTGACGGTGATTAATCTGGCGGCAGTGACAGACGTTGATGGCTGTGAGTCCAGGCAGGATTTGGCTTTGAGTGTCAACGGTGTTGGGGCTGAAAATCTGGCTATGGCTTCCAGAGAATTTGGGTCATTTCTAATTCATATTAGTACTGATTATGTATTCGATGGTTCCAGCGACAAACCTTATTTAGAAGGCGATTCACCTCATCCGCTCGGAGTTTACGGCAAAACCAAATTAGAAGGGGAAATTAGAATTAGAAACTCCCTCCCCGAGAATCATCTTATCGTGAGAACTCAATGGCTTTACGGACAACACGGAAAGAATTTTGTAGACACTATAATCAGGGCTGCAAAGCAGAATAATAAATTGAGAATAGTTAACGACCAGCATGGGGCCCCAACCTACACCGTTGATCTGGCTGAGGCCATCATCGAACTTGGTCGTCGAAGATTTTCGGGAATTTTTCACGTAACGAATTCTGGAAGTACCACATGGAGTGGCTTTGCTTCTAAAATACTTGGAATCGCCGGGGTTACTGATGTGGAAATAGAGGAGATCAATACTGAGGAGCTTGGCCGGCCGGCGCCACGTCCACTATATTCTGTGCTTGACACTTCGAAATTCGAAACATTAACGGGTATGAAACTGCGTTCTTGGGAGGATGCCCTTCAAGAATATTTATCCAGAAGGAATTTTTGAGAAATGGGAATGACAATAACGGAGAAAATTCTGGCTTCGCACGCCGGTCTTGATCAAGTTAGACCCGGACAACTAATTCAGGCGGATGTTGATATTGCTTTAGCCAATGACATTACCTTGCCATTGGCCCTGGAGCCTTTCAAAGAGGCAGGGGGATCGAAAGTTTTCGACAGAGAAAAAGTCGTCGTCGTGATGGACCATTTTAACCCTGCGCAAAACATAGATTCTGCAATGATGCATATGAAATCGCGTGAATTCGCTAAAGAAATGCAATTGGTCAATTTTTTCGACGTTGGTTCAATGGGCATTGAACACGCTTTGTTGCCGGAACTCGGGATAGTTGGACCTGGTGACCTCGTGATTGGCGCGGACAGCCACACGTGCACATATGGAGCTTTATCCGCTTTTTCGACCGGTGTTGGCAGTACAGATTTCGCCGCCGCGATGGTAACGGGAAAGTGCTGGTTCAAGGTCCCGGATTCCATGAGAATAGCGCTCTCGGGAAAATTTGACCGCTGGGTCGGTGGGAAGGACCTCATATTGCGAATTATTGGAGATATTGGCGTTGATGGGGCCCTGTACAAGGCAATGGAATTTTCAGGAGAGGGGGTTGCCGGCTTAAGTATGGCGGACAGGTTTACTGTCGCAAACATGGCTATAGAAGCAGGCGCCAAGAATGGGATCTTCCCGTTTGATTCTCAAACGAAACTGTATGCCGATGAGCACGGGACGCGTCCGTATTCAATTTATCTGTCTGATCATGACGCAGAGTATTGTTCCGAACTGGAGATATCGCTCGACGCGCTGGAACCATTGGTCGCAATGCCTTTTTCACCCGAAAATGTAAGACCGGCGTCGGAGATCAAAGATGTGAAAGTCGACCAGGTAGTTATCGGATCCTGCACGAATGGTCGAATTGAAGATCTTCGAATTGCGGCGTCGATCCTGAAAGGCAGGAAGGTCGCGAAGCACGTGAGACTTATTGTGATCCCGGCCACACAGAATATAATGCTGCAGGCCATCAGCGAGGGAATTGTTCAGAGTCTCATCGAAGCGGGTGGAGCGGTTTCTACCCCAACTTGCGGACCGTGTTTGGGCGGGCATATGGGGATACTGG
>JAZDKD010000718.1:0-2442 GCA_043803345.1 Pseudomonadota bacterium | reverse complement strand
CTCTCTCGATAAGGCATCGTGTTCTTTTAAATTTTTAATGTTCAATAATCTACGTTCGGAACGTTTGATCTTTTCCTGTTCTATGCTAAGTTCGTTTTCCTTTTTTTGAAGCTCTTTTTCATTGTCAGCCAACCCCTCTTTGGTTTCAGCCATTTCATGTCTCAATGAAACCAGATTTCGAGCCATTTCCTGCATTTCCTGAGGTAGTTTGGCTAAGACCGCCTCATGTTGATCAATCTGGGTGTCTATTTCCTGAAGTCGCATAAACAACTCTAGCTGTTCCTTCAATGATTCCTCCTCACCTTTCACAGTGTACGTCTATGAACGGATCTTTTTCTCCTTTAAATGGAGTTAACCGGACTTTCCACTCAAGTTTCAAGAACTCTTCTTCAAATTTATCAGTCATTAAATCAACCGCGAATTTCTCTAATCCAAAGTGTCCGGCGTCAATGACCGCAATCCCGTATTGTTGGCTGTCAAGAGCTCCGTGGTAACGAACGTCTCCCGTTACTATTACATCCGCCTTGGATTCTATCGCCTGTTGAAGATAACCCATTCCACTACCCGAAACGAGGAAGACAGAATTAACAATTCTGTCTTGAGGACCAACGGTTCTCACCGAATCCAAGCCCAACTTTTTGCCTATTTTCTGAGCGAGAATCGAAATGGTTTGACTTTCCCTGAGTCTGGCCAATCTGGCGCAAGGCGCTTTATCGGGAATTTCAGCGTCATACAAATCCAACAGTTTCACGAGAAAATCGTTTAATCCTCCTTCCGCAGCGTCAAGATTGGTGTGCAAACTAAGGATATCTACCCCCGACCTTGCAGCGGAGAGAACTATGTTTCCCTGAATATCGGAAAAAAGAATCTTGTTAATTGGTTTAAGAAGAAGGGGATGATGGCTGATTAGTAACTCACTCTTGTTTTCCGCCGCAAACCGTACCGCTTGAATCGATGGGTCGAGACTCAAAACAATCGAGGATATTTGTCTGGATAGATCTCCAATCTGTACCCCGCTGTTGTCCCAAGGTTCCGAGTAGCTAAAAGGAAACATGCTGTCGGCTAACTTTAGGACTTGGGACAATGTTGGAGTCATTAGATAAATTTCAACCGGTTCTGAATTTCAAGAATTGTTGACAGTGAAATGAATAATTTGAATCTGTAATTCATGGCGATCTGGGGAGTGTCCAATACGAAGATTAATTCGCAATGATAAACTTTTGCCTTCATAAAAATCACGGGGAGCTTATTAAAGCTCCCCGTGGGGAAAAAAAGCGCAAAGATTTATATGTGCCTGTCTCATCAAAACTTCCGGAAAAATGGTGGGCCCACCTGGATTCGAACCAGGGACCGACCGGTTATGAGCCGGGAGCTCTACCAGCTGAGCTATGGGCCCCCTACCTTGTGGTAAATTATAATTTTATACAAAGTATGAATTACAGTCAATGATCGATTGGAAAAAATATGCGATATCAGCCCCGACCCTAGCTCACGCAATGAACGGGTTCAGACTTCAGAATCTCAATATCCCCACCAACGACGATAAGGATCCTGGTTAGGCCATTGATTGTTGACGCTTCGGCGATATTGATCCTGGCCTGCTGCCTCAGAATAAGGCATAACAGTCTCTCTGCCTTCCACTTCTTTGACTTCCGCCAAGGAAACATTCATTTTATCCAGCAAAGCGCGTCTTTTTTTAGAAATATTCGCAGCGTCTTTATTCTTGGACGATTTGTCTGTCTGAACGCAATGTTGCAATTGATTAAAGACTTTTACTTCCGAATTCATAAGATTTCGCATCTCTGTTCTTTGAGCAGTTAACAGGTCTTCTTTAATTTGAAGCGCTGCAGATACTTGAGCAGCTATAGTTGTTGATTCGTTGGGATTTACGATGGGCCTCTTAATTATTCGTTCTACAGGGGATTGTTCCAACACCGCAAATGAGTCAACTTTATCCTTCATTACCTGATAAAGCTGTTCCCACTCGGCTTTCAACCGTGAACAATCTGAATCCGCTCCCTGGGCTAACACTTTCCCATTCACCCCTAAAACTACCACCAATGACACAACCAAGAATATACAGGGAAATTCAGTCAGGATTCTTAGCCTCCAGTTCACGGCTTCTTTCTCCTTTCAATTATACATTTTTAAAAACAAATAAATTAGATCAATTCTCGCAGTAAGATATTAAACCATTTTTATTTTTTTTTCTAGTTAGTTCAGAAATAAAAATCACCTTTATTAAATAATAGTTTAAATATACTGATTGTTTTGCAGCATAATTTTAATTCATTTTCTGACCGTGAGCCACCTGCTCCATTATGTATGACATCTTTTCAGAAATGACGTGATATATTCCACCTTTTTCAAAAGAATCCTGCAACAGTTTGATGAAGCGCTCAAAAGCCCCTTCAGTTTCCAATATGTATTTGGCGTTCTGAG
>JAZDKD010000717.1:0-3292 GCA_043803345.1 Pseudomonadota bacterium | reverse complement strand
GAACCTGTGTGTTAACATTAGACTGGAGATTCTGACAAAACCCATTCAGGAAATTAACATAGGTTCGTTGAGTATCAAAAATTTGTGCAAGACTTACGGAGATGTGCCTGATTACGATCCCGTGGCGCTAATTAATAGTTTTGGTTTCCTGGAAATCGGTATAAACAAAGCGTCGGCATTTGAGCGACTTGGAATAGGGAAAGGGGCCAAGGTCAAGGTCATATGGAGAACTGACATTGAAAATTAGGAGACATTCTGAAAGAATGGCTTCAGGCCAAGACTGAACCAACCTCGTCCAGATCCTGTTTGTCGACTTTTTGTTCGCATCGCCGATTTAGTATTTCCTCAACATTACCTCCCAATATCTTTGCTCTTAAATTTCCTTTAACATTGGCTTGATCCAGCATCATTTGATACCGCTCAAATCCGAGCAAGGGGAAATCGCTACCCCAAAGTACTTTGTCTTCGCCCAAAGATTGAACGGCAACAGAGAATATCCTGCTATCATAAAGAAAAGGAGCAGCGGCTGTGTCTACGTAAACCCGTTTCATGCTTCGACCTATCTCGGGCATAAGAGAGTAAATGAAAAAACCGCCTCCAAAAT
This sequence comes from Pseudomonadota bacterium, assembly GCA_043803345.1. GTDB lineage: Bacteria > Desulfobacterota > Desulfomonilia > Desulfomonilales > Desulfomonilaceae > CAJBEZ01. Next base: position 2,688 of record JAZDKD010000717.1, on the reverse strand, counting down.
GGGCCAGAATAAAATCTATCTGTTGAAAGTCAGCTATGGTCCTTAAAAGACCCTTGAGGTCCACAAAAATCTTGCCCGGATAATCGTGACCAACCGGTTCGTTCACATGAATCATGACTGGAGCTCTGTGATGCTGAGCTAGTTCGAGACAGGTCCTCAGAGACTCAAAGTCAGTGGATCCCCATCCGTTCCTGTACATCGCCAACTCACCGAGGCCAAAAAATCCCCCGGAAAGAGTTCGGCTGCATTCTTTGTGAGCCAATTCGGGTTCCAATATTGAGAATGTGGCAAAGGGCAAGATCCTATTTGGATATCTTTCGTGAAAATCCCATATTTCATCATTATTTTGAGCGGCCAGTTCATAGTCCTCCCACGGAAATCCAAACACGATCGCTTTGTCAATCCCCGTCTTATCAAGATAGGCCAACATTTCGTCTTGAGAAGCTATTTTGGCCTTGGTGGACGAAAACAGCGAACCAAACGCCTTGTCTTTTTGAACAAATTCTGTCCGGTCGGCCATGACTTGGCGAGGGAGCAGGTGGGTGTGACAGTCGATGATCATGCCTATTTACCCTACCATAAAAATTTGTCCAATATTAGAAGTAGAATCCTGCTTTGGCAAGTATCTCTGTATGATATTTTTTTGGATCTAAGCTTGACAAACAATTGTCCATAATTAATTATTTGACACGACCCATATTTGGCGGTTCATTAATTAAAATTATGCTTTGAATTATCGCCAAAGTTCTACACGATTAACAAATGACTTTTCGTTTCGAGTCACTCCTTGCTGACAGGAAATAAATATGGCTGGTAGCGATTATTATTCGGTTTTGGGCGTCAAGAAGGACGCTTCGGAAGGGGATATCAAAAAAGCCTATAGGAAGCTTGCGAGGAAGCACCACCCTGACATCAATCCTGGAGACAAGCAGGCGGAGGAAAAATTCAAGACTATTTCCCAGGCTTATGAAGCCTTGTCTGATCATGAAAAAAGAAAAATATATGATGAGTTTGGTGAAGATGGCCTAAGAAGCGGCTTTGACCCCGATCAGGCCAGACAATACAAACAATGGACCCAGCAGGGTGGTCACACTGGCCACGGGAGAGGCTTTGGAGGGTTCGGAGGTGACACCTCTTATGATGCTGGAGGATTCCGATACTCTGGCTTTGAAGATGTCTTTTCTGACCTTTTCGGGGGAACTCAGGCTAATAAAGGACCTTCAAAAGGTAGAGACGTTGAGTCCACTCTTGAACTTGATTTTGGCTCTGCTATTCATGGAGGGTCTAGAAGAGTGACCATACAATCCAGCCAGCATTGTAAGTCGTGTGGTGGCATCGGCCGAGTCAGCCCCCCAGGGGGAGATGTTTGTCGCACCTGCAACGGCACAGGCCAAACTGGAGTGGCTCAAGGCCCCTTACATTTCAATAGAACATGTCCGGACTGTGGTGGAACAGGTAGAGCGGGGGAGTTTTGCAAGGATTGCGGAGGATCAGGGTTCAAACCTTCATCTGAGACCATAGATGTCACCATTCCCGCCGGTGTCAAAGATGGATCAAAAATTCGATTGGCTGGGAAAGGAACCCCAGGAAGTAACGGCGGCTCTCCTGGTGATTTATACATCATAACACGCGTTGCCCCTCATCCTTATTACAAGAGGGATGGAGATTCCCTTAAAGTGGAACTTCCTGTAACAGTTAGCGAAGCAATTAATGGTGGAGAAATTCCGGTGGAAACGCCCACAGGCGCGGTGCAACTCAAGATTCCCAAGGGAACAAAAGGCGGCCAGCGTTTCCGGCTCAGAGGCAAAGGAGTTCCTAATCTGAAGACCAAGGTTCCAGGAGATTTGTACGTAACAATTAGAATTCAAGTTCCGGAAACTGACGATGAGGAAGCCGTCTCGGCGGCTCGCACCCTTGATCGCTTTTACAAGGGCAATCCTCGTCAATCCATCAAGCTCTGATAAAGATTTGTCAGTATGGAGCCATTAGAATTTTCTGAGGTCAAAAAATCCTGAAATGGTCGTCACAAAACTTTCACAAAGTTCGAGATTGAAACATGGATGAAAACTATTATCTGAAACAGCAGGTTATCGAGATCTTTGGAATTCAGGAGAGTTTCCTTGATGAGTTGGAACGGGAAGAACTCATCACATGCGTTTCAGTGGAACGTTGTCCTGAAAAAGTTTATTATTTGGACCAAATCGAGCGAATTAGAATCATATCAAATCTGGTAAACGACCTTGAGGTCAACCTGCCGGGGGTCGAAGTGATCCTTCAAATGAGGCAAAATGTGATAATGATGAGGCATCAATTTGACCAGATTCTGGAAGCTTTGATCAAGGAGATTAAGGTCAAGTTAAATTAAATCGTAATCATCATCTATTCTTCAATTCACCCAGTCTAATGAGCCCTGATCTGTAAGCATGAAGCATTACTTTACAATTAATTCCATTCTTGAGAGTTCATCTGGAAAGATCTTCGTGTGTTGCGTAAAATATTTATGATTAATTGCTGGATGCGTAACATGCCGAAATGTATCGCTTCGATCCGATTACCATTGTTGCTAATCACTGTGAGCCTTATCAATTTGCTTCCGTGCAAGAATCTTGTTCAGGCGGAACCCCGAATGGATATCGGAAAATCCGAATATGTTGACTCTTCGAAGAAGATTCAATTACTTGATGAACT
>JAZDKD010000716.1:0-2172 GCA_043803345.1 Pseudomonadota bacterium | reverse complement strand
TGGAATAAATCCTGGAACAACGAAAAATTACGGTGCTCCATCAGAATATGTAAAGAATGTGGTTATCCCGGGTTTTGATGAACTACAAGAAAACGTTAAACAAATTTTTGCTGAAATAATTAGCGAAGAACAGGATCACTTACCAAACTTTTTGAAAAAGATCGAACGGAGTGGGCGTTATTGGGTTCAGTTTGCCCAAGGCCAATCAATCAGTCGAGTTTTTCTTTTAGCCAGTTTAATTAGAGCTTATATGTATCGACTAAAAAGTTCGGAAATCACCAACTTTTTAGAAATCCTGGAAACCACACTTTCTTCAAACGGTCCTTTTGAAGAAACCCCTTCTCGTAACTTGCGCTTTATTTTCAGTAAGGTTCGACAAAAAGCTCATGAACAAGGAGTTAAGATTGGATTACGTGCCATGTATTGGGGAAAAGAGGATGGGACAGTTTTTGTATTTTCACAGCGCGGTCGATTCCGCGATCAGATTCATGAAGTTGTTAAAGAAATCCAAAGTGTCCATGACCCAAAAGTTAAAATTGAATTTGCTTCCTGGCGTGATGGTTGGGGTTCTCAAGGAATTAAAGTTGATCAATTTATTTCTCAAGGAAGATACTCAACCTTTATTGACCAAAATGATAAACAGCTGATTTCTTGTGACGCACTTGGACGATGCCGAAGTACAATTGTGCAAAACAATGAAATGAATCGAAACGGTTTTGATCTGTTCTTAGATAAAGTTAACGGCAAGATTTCTATTCGTGGACAAGAATTTTCTTCTAAAGAAATTCCATCACAAAAAGCCACGATTGAAATCTTAGAATGTTTAATGCAGAACCTGGGCAAAACAGTGAGTAACAAAGATTTACCTAAGTCTGGATACACTGAATATCGAAATGAACTGCAAGGAAAGATCATCACTCCTTTAAATCGACTATTAAAAGAACAAATTAGTCAAGAACTTGATCTTAAGATTAATGGTCAGTTAATGAATTTTGACATTAATTTTGCTCCGAATGGATTGACAGTAGGAATTTTGGATCGAATTAAATAAATTAGCCTGGGTGGGACCGACAGGCGTCAGCCTGTCAACATTGACAAGCTTACGCTTGTCGATCCCATCAACCGCTCAACAGAGCGGTTTTTTGTTTTTCTTAAATTTTTCAGTAGTTTTCATATTTGTTTCTCTATATCCTGAAGACAAGATAAAACAACGCATTGCTTTTGGAGGAGAAAATGCGCCACGGAGATCCTTTTCAACCTTTCGGTACTGTTCACCATCGACCATTCGGTACGGGTTGCCCTGTGTTTGATTGCTCTGGTCACAACTGCTTGGGCTGCATCCATGGACCGCATCCGAATCCGATCCACCCTGATCCCCTGCCTCCCATGCCGCCGATGCGACCTTTCCCACCGCCCATGCCCCACCCTCCATATCGGGGACCCTACTCAGACTGGTACCCGTCACGGCATCCGACGTTCTTTCCTGACCCTGGATTTCATATCCATTGTTAACCCTTGAGGACGAGCTAACGCTCGGCTCGTCCTCCCTTTTCTCAGACCGCTGATGCATCTGCGGTCTGAATCAAAGGATGTTAATCTGAGATTCAATTGTTCAACTCACTGCCATATCGGTCTTAGACCATACAGTGGTGAGGGACACATTAGATCAGCTTCGAGCAATTCGAACGGCTACGAATTTTCGCAAAAAGCCAGCTCGATAACTTTCGGGGCTGACCTAATCTCAGATTAACTGAGTTCCCTACAACCCCGGTCTAAAATAGACCACAACTTGGAGAAGACCATGTCTTACCCTTCTTTGGGCCACCATCCTGACCGAATGCATGACCGTCCTGGCGACCAGATGGACTGGTTCACCCACCAGGTGGTTCACCAGGGTGAACGCGATGCCCTGGGCAACCTGGGCATCCGTGGTGACGCCTTCGATCGTGGCTTTGGCAACGTGGCCAACCCGTCCAACCTGCCGCCCCGGCGTTGCTACGATAACATCCCGGGCCGGACCTACTAGCGAGCCGATCGGCTTAGCTCTTGGGGACGGACATTCCCGTCCGTCCTCCCTTTTCTCACGCGCCGGAACAATTCCGGCCTGTGAATCAAGGCTTTGGAGGCCAAAGTTATGAGCAATGGAAATGTTGCTAACACGTTCCCTGGCGG
>JAZDKD010000715.1:0-2631 GCA_043803345.1 Pseudomonadota bacterium | reverse complement strand
GTGCTTTGATACCCTAACGGTTCTATTATATTAATCCCGATTGGACTTGAAAGACGCACGACTCGAGTGCCCATCGGATCTGCTATCTCATGGCTAACTGGGCTAAGAATATTATAGCGGCATTGCCTCAGGGGAGCAATGGCTATTAGCTTATTGTTGTCCTCAATACTCAAAATTTTAAGTTTCCTATCTTTCCCAAAATGCCTCCAATATGTTGAAAGCCATTCCCAAGTCAGGAATAAGTTGTCATCTCTGCTTCGCTCTAGGACAGGGTTCCATTTATTCTTCAAGGCGAGAAATTGGCTAGTTTCGTTAATCTCAACCACTTTGGGCATGGATGACTCGACCAGTTCTAGTCGCGAACACGACTGAAGTCTTTTGATAGCGAGAAAACTTGGTTTCCAAAACCTAGGCTCCAATTGCTTATTGGAACCAAGGATTCAATCGGCCGATTCTCGCTTTGGCAGGCGCACTATTGAATCGAGGGTGTGGCCAAAATAGCCCAACCACCAAGGCAGCATCTTAAAAGCATTTTGAAAGGGTAGGAAGAAGACGATTTTTTGCTGGTTTAATTTGTATAGGGACAAGGACTTGAACAATCCTACAATGAAAGCGGGAAATGGCAACATTGCATAGAGTTTGACAACTTTAGGATGCTTTCGAAAAACATCGTACAAATCATAACCACGGCGTCTGTATTTCTGCCACAGCTCTCTCCATGTAACACCAAACCGTTCATAGTCCTGATATTGAACTGCGGTAGTGCAAAGCCTCCAGCCGGCCATTCGTATTCTATACTCCGCATCCCAGTCCTCACCGTAGCCACGGATGTTCCTGTCAAAACCACCCGCTTGTTTTATGGCTTTCAGTCGATATATACAACCCGATGTACCCAGTGCTTTAGATCGAGCCCTTTCCGGGCTATAGTCCACCATCTTGTCTGCAGCCCGTGAGTAGATTTCCAAAGTAGATAGCAGATTCGCCCCTGGACTTAACTCTTGTTTACCTTTTGCGATTCCGACGTTAGGATTTTTTTCCATGAACTTCACTTGTTCACTTATGAAATCCGCAGAAAACGCCATATCGCCATCAACCCAGACTATGTAGTCTCCGTCAGCGTTGTCCACTACATATTGCCTAGCTCTTCCAAGTCCCCTATTTTCGGAGAGAATCTTGTATTTTAAATCGGTCCTGCTAAGTGTCTCTTTGATTAATGAGATTGTTTTGTCCCTGCTGCAGCCATCCACTATGACTATCGTCATAAGATCGTGAGGGAAATCCTGACACACCAAACTGTCGAGTGCGTCTTTTATTGTTGCTCCAGCGTTTTTAACGCATAGGCCAATCGTGATTTTGGAAGATGGCTGCATATTCTCTGTTCTCATGTAGAATTATTTTGCCAAGAATATCAAATCCACATTTTTATTGAACAATGTTGACAAAGGGGTCCTTTTGAGCGCGCGACTACTGTTTTTGGGTAAGAACTGCATTCCAAGGCGAGCCAGTCTCGGTGAACACTTGGACATCGACAAAGCCAATCGAAAGCATAACGTTTCGTATTTCTTGCAAGGGAATAAGGTGCACATGGGTTTTCTCAATCAGTTTTGCATTCTCAACTTCGTACACCCCGTCCTTGACCATTTCATTCACCAAAAGCAGTCTCCCACCGGACCTCAGTACTCGTTTTATTTCGTTTATGGCGCCAAGAAAATTTATCCAAAAAAAGTAGGTTTCAAAAGCTGTCACTAAATCAAAATAATTATCGGGAAAACTCATTTTCTCAACCGCCCCTTCAACTATCTGAACTCGGTTTTGGTCAATCAGCTTTTTGTTCACTTTTTTGGAATACTCCACCATATCGGATGAAATGTCAATCCCGTAGACTCTTCCGCGGGGAGCTAGATGGGCTAATTTGCTTACTGTTTTGCCGCCGCCACAACCCACATCCAAAATTACGCTGTTAGATGCGATTTTTATCTTGGTTAGTCCCCACAGTGTAAGTGGTTCATGTCCTTGGTTCATCTGTTCCGCAACATACCTGCCGAGGGGTCCTGTTGGATATCGATATTGGTCCATTAACCTTAAAATCGCTGCCACTTTTTGAATTTTTAGCACGCGCTTAAGAACGCATTCGAAGAACACCGGCCTGGGCTCGACCTTCTGAGGACTGCGTTTAGATTTTCCTTTGGGGCAATTCATGATTAATCCTTTTCATTTGAGTGGAAAGCGCACGCTCATTTCTTTTGACGCGCAGATTGTGAAACCGCGTGCTGAAAACTGCTGAAAACCGAAGTTTCTGGGCACAAGTCACAAACGAACTTGGCTAAAAATTGCAGATCGAAGGAACTGCCAAGATACCCCAACCACCAAGCTATCATCTTGAAAGTTTGTTGAAGGGGAAAAAAGAAGACAAGTTTTCAGTTTCAGCCTGTAAGGTGATTTGTTTGAGTAATCCGAAAAGGAAAGCCCCGAATGGCAGCGTTGATTAGAGTCTTACCACTCCCGAGTGCTTCTGAAGAACATCGTGCAAATCTTAGCCGCGTCGCTTATGTCTCTGTCACAATTCTCTTAATGTAAGTCCGAACTTTTCACAATCTCAATAATAGACGGCTATTGCGCATAGTTTCCACC
>JAZDKD010000714.1:0-3688 GCA_043803345.1 Pseudomonadota bacterium | reverse complement strand
CTTGGACAGGGCTTGCCAACGGATGAAGCGTCTCTATTGGCCAAAGAAGTTATAAGGTCGGTTCAGAACCTTGTTGCAACGATAGCGCATGATTGGAAAACCATCAATTCTCCAGCGCCCCAGGTATTTCTCAAACGATGGGCTCGCCTAGCCATAATATCCGACACCTTCGATGAACTTGATCAGTATATAATGGAATCAGGCAACATTGATGAGTTTGAATATGAGAACTTGACCAAGAAAATGTCTCAAATATCTGATGCGGAAATGATAAATTTGTTACGTCGTATGCCGTGGGAAATCCTGACGCCAGACCAAATCATCAGGCTTTTTCATGACTTTAGGCCGCATCAGAGCAAATTTTTCGAATATGTGTCCTTAAAAGAATTCACTGGAGCTGAACTGATAGATTTAATTGAAACAGTAGAACCCGCCACCTTGAAAGGCTCGATTCGAAAAATCAAGGAAGCTTTGGCTTCTATGTCTTTGGATCTGGAGGACATGGAAGTAATTTCTTCAATAGCCGAAATAGACTCGTTTGATTTGCTGAGGGCCTCTGCTATCCCACAACTGGATAAAGATCAAGCGCTATTGGAATTCAGGGACGGAAATCTACAGACCCGCAAGATACTCTTTCATTCATGCATGGGTGCAGAATTCTTTCGCGATTTGTTCCTACAAGCTTGGGACATGGATCCCCAGTTTGTGAAGCGTGAAGCTAGATCACTTGCGCCTTCGGAGATCGGCCGTCTTCTTGAGTTAGTGTCTGGAAAGGTTGGGCCTCGGTTAGTGCCTTCTAAAAACAATGAATTTCTACTGGAATTTGCGGACAAAGACATTTCAAGTTTTTTTGACGGTCTGCCCACGACGAAGAAAAAAGCCGCCATACGGCACTTTTCGAAATCGGCCAGAATTGATTAGTAATAATAGACCGAACTTCCCTCAGTTACTTGACCGGTTATAGATGAAGCTGTTTAAGAAATTCAGGATGTACCTGATAGCCCAAATTGAGAGCCTCTCGCACATGAATCGAAGCTTTTTCCAAATCTTCATTCTGAAAATAGGCCACCGCAAGATTATTATGAGCCAAACCAAACTCCGGGTTTAACCTCACTGCACGAGAATTATGTTCTAACGCTTTTTTCAAATTGCCCATGCTAAGATATATATTTCCAAGATTTATGTGGGCAATTACAGAATTTGGCTCTATTTTGAGGCTCTTCAAAAAACTCTTTTCCGCTTGTTCAAGCATTCCTTTTTGAGTAAAGGCTATCCCGATGTTGATGCAGGCCTCTGAGATATCTGGTCTGAATTCGAGCGCTCTAAGACTTTCGTTTATGCAACCGTCATAATCCCCGCTTTGTAACAATATGCCCGCCATGTTTACCCTAGCCTCGAGCAGGCCTGGTTTAAGTTTCAAAGCGATACGAAACTCAGCCAAACTTTTTTCCCATTCCGTGGCGCGAGCGAACGCAAGTCCCAGATTGTAATGAAGATTAGCCGAATCCGGATTATCAGCCAGTTTTCTCTCTAAATCTTGTATAGTTTCGTCATGAGGTTCCCCGTTTCCTCGGTTTTGATCATCTGATTCTAAGTTCATTGCATCACCTTATGAGGACTTAATATTTCAATCGTCAGGACAAAACTAAACTTTGAAGCCTAAATAGTCAAGTTTGGATGGAGAGATTAGGTTTATCGATTCGGGACATAATTTCAATCCCTGTCGTTATAGCGTGACATTTACATGAAGTGCAGACTATATTTTTCTCGTTGGGACTAATTGAATCTCTAAGTCGTGTCAACTCCTGAAATGTGTAACCTCCCACACCGGGAAGAATCTGACGACTTCGAATCACAAAAGTTCGAAAACCCGGCACTTCAATTTGCCCCAACTTTTCAAACATTGGTAATCTTATTTCACCTGTCATTGTACACACGTAACCCTCCTCACAGTTGTCAGGACAAAGAAAGTCAGCGTAGCTCACACAGAATGTGAATCTATCAATTACTGAGGATACACGAAACGAAGTCTTGATTTCACAGGGTAGCTCAGTTCGAACTGATCCGGCAAGGGAACGTAAAATATACTCGGCGGCAACATTGAGCGGAGCCAAGGGAATTACAATATCTGAGTCTTCCAACTGGCCAGATTCGGCTAGAAACCTAATTCCGTCATCTCTTATTAATAGAGACCTAGACATGGCTTTGGAACGACTCAGATCCTGATCCAAAATCACAAAGTCCGAAGATCTGAAACTGGTCTTCAGTCTTTCATAAGCAATCTGACCAAAGTTTCCAAAACCAACTAAGATGAATCTCAGTCAAATCACTCCCTTCAGAACTCGAATTTTCTGGCTAAGGTCTTTATACTCCTTAACCGTAGAAAATCCGTTAATCATAAATAAATTCGAGACATTTTGCGACTGCTTCTCACCTATTTCGATAATCAATTTTCCCTTTGGTTTCAAGAAAGTCCGCGAAGTCTTGATCAATCTCCTTATTATGTCCAACCCGTCTGGGCCGCCATCAAGAGCGCACGTTGGTTCGAACACACGAATTTCCGGCTCGAGTTGCTCGATAAAACCTGAGGGAATATATGGGGGATTGGAAAGAATGACATCGAAAAGAGGTTCATTGCGGACTGATTCAAAAAGATCTGAAGCAAAAATCAAAGGACGCTCATTATTGTATAACGGTTCCAGGTTGACCCGTGTATTTTGCAAAGCTTCTGGACAGATATCACAAGCATAAGCCGTAATATCGGTCACTTCGCTAAGGAGTGCGCAAATTACAGCGCCAGAGCCACAACCAACTTCCAGAACCGAGCACCCCGGTGATTGTTTGCATTCTTCCAAGGCAACTTCCAGAAGAATTTCCGTTTCTGGTCTTGGAACAAGAACACCGGGGCGCACTATAACATCCAAAGACCAGAATTCCTTTTTGCCCACTAAAACCGCCACGGGTTCTCTGGAAGCTCTTCTACGGACGAGTTCCCGATAAATCGTCCGTTCTCTTTCGCTGAGGGGTTGATCAAATATAAGATATAAACCAATTCTGTTGGTCTTTAAAGCATGAGCCAGAAGTAATTCGGCGTCCAAGCGAGGACTTTGGCATCCCTTGTCTTTTAAGTAGTTAGTCGTCCATTTAAGAACCTCATTGACTTTCCAAGTTTTTTTTTCGTATTCGAGGTTTTTCATCGCGCCGGCACACTTTGATTTTCAACAACGGGGCGAAATTCTCTGCCCATGATTGAAACAGAGATGTCCGAAACTCGAGCACAATTTAATACGATTTGGTTACGTAACAATCTAATTTGGGAACCATAAAGCAAAATGGTTGTCATGTAGAATATCCCCAATTTATACCCCTCCCGGGAGACTCCGATGCGCGCACTGGGGTCTCCAACCACCCTCCCTTAACAATCTATACGTGTGATTTCAACTTCATTCGCAGCAATTTGTGGCATATTTGGAAAGTAATCCATACTCAAAATCCAAAACTGAGACATTTAATAAGTCACAAAATTACTGATGCAAGCGGCAGGGCATTTCAGGTAGTGGCCAGTGAATATGGCACGGCAATTACGGTCACTACAATCCTTCTAGATCATTTAGAAGAATACAAAACTGCTCAGAATCGAGAGGTAAACTCACTTTCCTCAGAAAACATCAAAATGAGAAAAGAAACT
>JAZDKD010000713.1:0-2942 GCA_043803345.1 Pseudomonadota bacterium | reverse complement strand
TCATCTAATATGATGATGCTCCCTCTCACCATCCTCGGAACGAAATACTCCAGCGCAACGCGTGTGGGTTCGTAAAGATCTAGGTCAAGATTCAGGAGAACCACCCGGAGCCCATGTCCTTTGGAAGCTACAAATTCCGGGATGGTTTTAACCACATCCCCTTTAATGAACTCGATTCGATTCAGATGGCGTAGATGCTTGTCACGATTCATCGCCTTTTGGGCAAGTTCCAGGTCCCTTTCGATTGAAGGCCCCCCCAAATAGCCTCCTGGTTTGACATCCTGTTGAGCGTTGATCGGGCCGTCTTCCTGGCTCAAAGACTTAAAACCCGTGAACGTGTCAAACCCATAAACCACCTTCCGGGCATCGGTGGGACAAAAGATTTCGCACAGCTTTGCCCACGTAAACGTGGAAGCACCCCGGTAGACCCCCAGGTCGATAATCACACCGGGCAGTTCCATGACTTTCTTGAATATCTCATAATGCGCAAGGAATCGAGCAAGATTAAATCTTGGAGTAAACACAGGGAAGTTCCGAAACATCTCAAAGACCGTTAGGTCGGTCATTTCATAGAGATGCTCCAACACCTCTCTCTGCAGCCTTTCAGATTCATGCCTGAGTGACATATCGCTCATTTCTGCCCTCACCGTCTTGTAAGGATTTGATGGGAGGGGTCATCTCGCCCTCCTCCTTTTTCGGGCGATAAAGAACTTCCTGGTCATCTGTTGCCCGAGTTCATAGTCAGGATTACTAATGATGCAATCTTCGATCGCCTCGTTTACGCCGACATAGCCCGAGAAAACGTCATCAAAACAGATCCATCCCCCCTCGACCAGGAACCGACCCATGTTCCGAATATCATGACATACTGCCTCATAGCTATGATCGCCGTCAATAAAGGCTAATTTACATTTGAAATTCTCCCCTATTGAACGTACAAACAATGTCGAATCCCCTCTGTAGACCGTGACGAAATCCTCCAGATCGTTTCTGGAAATCGTCTCCCGAAAGATGTCCAGGATGCTATGCTGTCGTTCATAAAGAGGGGCGATATCCCGTTCAAAGGGTTCTTTCCATACGGTCTGATCCCTGTAACTGGTGTATAAGGTCCCCCCGATCTTTACTTCAAACGAGTAACTCCCATCTTCATTCTCCACCCAATCATCCTTTTCAGGGAAGAGGTCGATACAATGAACCCTGGTGTTCCTGGTAAGTCTGGCAGCGAGCCCTAAAACAGAGGCCGACCTTCCACACCAGGAGCCAATTTCGACGATGTCCCCTTCGAGATCCGGGGTGAGATAGACCAGACTAAAGAGCGTGTAGAGTTGGTCCACCGGTGACCAGCCGGGCACGTCCTTTATCATTTCTTCGATCTGCTGTATGATGGGGGTTGCAATGTTATTTGTCATTGTGGTAAGTCTGCTCTGTTTTACTTGAACGACACTTGACCTTGTTTAGAAAAAATTTCAACGGCGGTTTCAATACAGTAGGCCTGCTCTTCGCAAGTCAGTGCGGGGTAAATTGGGAGTGAGACAGTGGTGTTAAACAATTTCACTCCCATTTCGAACTTTTGGTCAGGCAGACCCGTGCAGCGGTGAAGAAGTCTATCTACCCCTCTTCGAATGATAATATGCCTTTGGGCGAACGACTCCTGGTAGGCATCTAACCCGCCGGGCACAGAAATTGGAAAACGAAAGAACATGCTTTGCGCATATGCTGCCACGGCTTCATCTCCGAAACTGTCACCCAAAACCTGTTCCAGCGCGGCCTTGTACTTAAGCGCCAATGTCAGGCGACGATGCAGTGCTTGTGAGTACCGGGCCAACTGGCTTAATCCCAACGCGGCTGCAATATCAGATAGTGGCGAAAAAAACCGAGCCTTATCCGAGTTTTGACTGCCGTCCCTGATGACACGCATCGCACTCACGAGATCTTTCTTCGCGGAAACTGCCATGCCGCCCTCACCCGTTGTCAGACATTTGGTAGGATGGAATGAAAAAACACCGATGTCCCCTGCCACTTGTCTTTGACCCTTGTCGGCAATGGCTTGTGCGCAATCTTCAATAATGGGAATGCCAAACTGACGAAAGGAGTCGACATGCGCAAAAATCCCGTACATGTGAGGCACAAGAAGGACTTTTGTCCGCCCGGTAAGATACCTTTCCACATTTTCGGCAGTAACCACCCAACTGCAGCCTACATCGCATAGAACGGGCGTCGCACCAGTGCTCAGAACCGCTTCAAACACGCTTGAGCACACATAGGTGGGCATCACAACTTCATCGCCTACTCCAACTCTTAATGCTAACAATGCCAAGACTAAGGCTGCTGCTCCCCTGCCCACTGCCACACCTCCATCTTCAATGCCAACCCAAAGACTCAGCGCATCCTCAAAGGCACGGGTCTGCTCCCCTTGTGCAATCATCTCAGACTGCAAAGTCGCCATAACGGCGGAGGTGTCAGCCTCCGTCAACCACGGCCTGGAATGAGGAATCAGTTTCATTCTATCTCTTTGAATTCTTCAATCATGTTCGCGTAGCTCCGGCCTTCACTTGGCCAGCATATGATTTTCCAATCGGGACACTGCCCACAAAATCCATGACGGGTGAAGTTGTTTGTATGATGTGCCTCTCGTAGTTTCCGATAAAAATCACCATGCCAGGTATCAAAGATTGTTGTGGTACGATAATCAGTATACGGAATAGTTGAGCCGTGCGTCCAATCAGCAGGGCAAAAACTAAGATAACCCCGGGGATTTAAAATTATCCTCTCCCATGGATAAGGGCAGGGGCGTCGAATTTGCCTTGTATTTTCTTTTCGCATCGGATTGGCAATATCAACTAGTATTCCCGAATTTGAGTGCAGCCTCCGTATAACGACATAATCCGCCCCGTTATCTTTCCAGAATCTTTCAAAGTCATTCGTTTCGGAGACATTCTGAG
>JAZDKD010000712.1:0-2152 GCA_043803345.1 Pseudomonadota bacterium | reverse complement strand
AGAACGGTCCCGTGGTTTGGCTGCGTTGAATACGACAACAATGAGTCCAGGACCTTCTTTTGAACGCCCAACGCGGCTCGTGGCTTGAATGTATTCTGACGTAGTTTTGGGCTGACCTATTACGGCCATTAACCCAAGCCTTTGCACGTCGACCCCAACCGAGAACATATTCGTGGCAAGGCATATATCAACAGGCAAGCTATCATCTGACTGCGGGTAACTGATTTCGAGTTCCTGAAGTTTCTGTGGTATCTCTGTGGATGGAACCCGGCTCGTCAATTCAATAGCTTTATTAATAAATCGGCGAGGATCTCTTCCGTCCTCCTTGTGGATGCCCTTTCGTATCCACATCGCATTCAGGTACTCACGAATATCAGCCTGAATCAAAGTTGCTGCGTGCCCTAACTCTCGAAGACTGTTAAAGTAAGTGACAAGAGTCCAATAAGGATCTCGTTTATTTTCGTCATCAGCTGTTACTGATTTTATGCTCTGTATCAGTGCTGATAATACACGTACTTGGGCGGTTGTGTGAGAAGGGAGACCCGAAGCATGAACGCCAACATACATTCTTCCAGAACTGTTGTTGTCTTCATATGCGAAGAACGAATTTCCTGCATCCAAGCATTGAGGCGGGAAAAGAAAGACGTTTTCCTGACCACAACCATAGAGGGCATGAATCTGTTGGGCAGCACGCGTAATCGTGGCGGTTGATGCGATTATTTTCGGCGCTATAGTCAATTTTCCGGTTTGGTTTTTACAAAGTTCATAAATGAGCGTTTCATAATGACCAGCCATTGACCCTAAAGGTCCTGAAATCAAATGGAGTTCATCTTGGATTATTAATTCTGGTGGTGAAATCCTGTTCCCTTCTCTAAAACCGAACAGTGTCCTTGCCTCTTGCCTCCAAGGAAGCATCGCAAACTTATCAACAGTACCGATCACAATAGCAGGTGGTGAATCGTAAATGTCTTCATCAATAACAATAAGAGGAAGTCTAAACTCATCGCTCGAAAACGCACATTCCGGATGATTATGGCACTGAAATACTACAGTAGATGGCTGACTGCTTTTCTTATAACCGATGATTCTAAGCCTATCTAAGTGCACTGGCCCCATCTGAGCGCCACACCAAGGACATTTCAGAATAATGAACGGGTTATCATTAGTTTTACCCTGGCTCAGATCATTAAGAGCTCTTATCGCTTCCGCTCTTCGGTTCGGTTTTAAATCGGATCCAGCCCATAATCCGATCGTTATCCGGTCCTTACCTAATTCAATTTCATTTTCTCGGCGTATTGATTCACAGGCACAAATCAGAGAAGCGGCTCTTTGGTATTGCTGAGCAGTCAAAAGTCTCAAAGTATAACGCATTAACACTGTTGTCCCAGAATCGTTCTTGTTTCGTATCCTTTTAAGGAATATTGAGAAGGCTGATAATCCTAGATATGCTTCTGTCTTTCCTCCACCAGTTGGAAACCATATAAGATCTACAGTCTTTCTACTTTCATCTTGTGGCTCCGCCATTGCTCTCAAGTTCATCAGAATGAAGGCAATCTGAAATGGATACCATGATCCCAGCTTTGTGCCTTTTTCTGGTGACCAATCAGGCCATGTTTCTGGTTTGCTAATATCAGGTTGCTGATTTTGCCTTATCTGCAAGATTCGGTTCGTGTCGACTTCCCATTCTCTAAGCTTCAGTCTGTATCTGAGTTGCTGAGTGAGCATTGCACGGTTCATCAAGCAAAAGGCCCGACGAACTAGGGATTCACTTTGGATTAGAGCAATGCCATCGCGAATTCTGTCAAGGCATTTTCTACAATCCTGTAAATGACGCTCAGCTACTACTTTGAATTCTTTTTCAAGTCCTGAGCAGGCAACCTCTTGTTTGTTTATCCATCCCTCATATTCATTCGCTAGCTTGAACAAGCTCGAAGTGAGGCTTTTCTGTTTAGCATAATCGCAAAGCTCATACATTTTGAGCTGCACGTCTGCCAAGGTCATGGGGACAATTGGCTTCATTTCGAAAAACGGCAGAACATCAGCCTTTATTTCAGACACTTTACCATCAGTGGCATCTATCCACGATGGAGCACAGCCATGACCGACTGCGTATGTTTTATAATTCCTATAGAGTAACCGTATCGATTCTTCG